>JAKAAJ010000083.1 GCA_021802365.1 Thermoplasmata archaeon
TTCCGTTCATTTCAACCATCCTGTCCACCTTACAAATTTGGTAGGAAATGTAAGGATATTAACCTTACGGTTCTGTAAGGATTTGAAAACATTTAACAGGGTAACACTGTTATCCATTAAATGGAGAACAAGGGAACGGCCAGATTTTATAGGGACAAGGATGGTGCTGGCAGACTTTACATACCCAAGAGGCTTGTTGATAAGCTTGGTTCTATTGAGAATGGTGAGCAGCTCAAGGTCACTATCAGGGATGATGGCACTATGCTTATTGAAAAGCTCTGAGATCACTGCTCCACCTCCACAACAGTGAATGGAAATTCCCCATACAGTCTGGTATATTTTGATACGAGCCTGCTCTGAATCCTTGCGGCATCCCTTATGGTGATCTCAAGGAACCTGTTGTCCTGGTTGCCCATCCGGAATTCCATGATGTCCCTGATGACGTCCTGGATGTCCAGGATCATCTCCCTGAGCTGATCCCTCTTCTCATACTGGTGCAGGGTAATCTTTTTTAGCCGGCTGAATATTGCAATGTGGTCTCGCAAACCATTCATTTTTTCCGTTTTCATTTAGAAATACCCTCCATTCGTCTTTGCAAGTTTCTCCCTGACAGCCTCTAAAATGAACTGCTGTCTGGACAGATACTTCCCTGTTGCTTCCGTACTAATGGCCTTGTTTAGCTCATCTGGCAATACAAGTGTAAGTTTCTCTGACATATATATACACCGTTTAGACTTCTATAAACCTCTAAACATTTGCAATTATTTAAACGTTTTCAGTATATAAACATGGATGTCTAAACAGTCAGTAAAACTAACTTTGCAACTTCCAGAGGGCCTGGCAAAGGAAATTAATGACATTGTGGAGAAGCACGATCTATGGATGTCCTCGCAGGATTTTATCAGGGAGGCCATTAAAGAAAAAATAGAACGATGGTACAGAGATCATGCTGTAGGGTGATTAAGTGGATAAGGAAAGGACCAAGACAATTACCCTTTATCCATTCTCTATCTCACCAAACGAATACCCCGTTGACGTGGCAGTAATAAAAGAAAATCTAAGAAAGGAGAAAGTTATCGATAACAGCATTGAGGTGAGAGCCAGGGGAGCAGTGAATACTTATTCGATTATCCTAGATGATTTTAGGGACTCTAAATTTTATGGCAGGTTTGTTAAGCTTAAAAGCGATAATATTGAGACATTAAACAAGACAACTTTTGAGGAAGACTTAGAAACTATAGGCGAAGATAAGTATATAGAACAAAACGCCTATTTTGTTTGGAATGTTTCAAACAACTTATTGTTGGCCCAATGGAACCTAGAGTCATTGAATGTACTTACGGGAAATAGTAATAAAGTCCTCAAAAAGGCCCTAACAAATTCAGCGGTTGATTCTAATGTGCAAATGGAGCCCTTTCCATCGAAGGAATTTATTGAGAATATCATTCAAAACAGAGGAGAGATCTGGAAGTACAGATTGTCTTTCAAAGAACTTGGAAAGAGCTATTCTGAATCAAATGGTCTAGGGGGGTCAGTTGTATGGGATTTGGCAGAAGACCAGGAAGTTGGTATAGACCTTGTTGTTAGACTTTCCCAAAGAAAAACTCTTACAAGTAAATTTTTTGAAGGTTTACAGAGAATTGCTGAAAGGATTAGGGGTTCCACTAAAAAATTTGTAGTTTATACAGACGAAGGGAATTTCGACCTTATTGGAGAAAAAGCAATATATTACAGTGAAACTGTTAAGGTAATGAATGATCTAAATGAATATCGGAATGAGATGTATCGACTGATAAATAACAAATTAAGTGAAGAAACTGGCAATCTACTAGAAATCAGGAGAATATCGGAAAGAAGGAGACCGGACCTTTTCAGATATTAAAGTCGGTTTCCCAATAATCCATTTCTTGTGATTCCAAACACTCTGAAAGTTCTATGGAAAAGTAACCCCATGAACCCTGATGTTAATAACGCAAGATAAATTAGAATTGTTCCAAGAATTGGTGATATACTGTATGTGACTAGAACATAGTCTGCAATGCTCAGAACAAGGGCAGTTAATTGCAAATACAGTGTTATTTTGAATGTAATTATGAAAGTTTTAAAGGTATTCGTAGCTAGAAAATCTCTTTCAATGTTTGGCATAAATGCACCAATAATAGCAAACGCGGTAAAAGTCAACCCAAGCAGTGTTGAAAACACTGTGGATAAAAATGGGACTACTTCTCTTGTTAGGATTATTTCATGATTGCTGAGGGGGATTAGAAAGAGGAAGTAGAGAATAGTGATTACAATAATTATCTTTAATTCTGTACTCCAGAATTGAATTAATTTTGAAGCCATATTTATCAGACTATTTTACATACATAGATGCTATTTCCATTATAAATCACCCATGGTCTCCTCTAATTTTTTAAGGGCCCTATCTTCCATTTCTTCTGCTATTCTCTTGGCCTCTTTGAGAGTTTTTGCACTTTTGACCCTTCTGGCAAGTCTCAGGGTGGACTTAATGTAGCCGTTGTAAAACTCCAAATCGAATCTGTTTATGGGTGTCATTCCTCAAGCATCTCCATTCTTTCTCTTAGTGCAGCCATGAACTCCCTGAAGTTACTGGATTCCTTCATTGCATCTTCAATTATGCCTGAATCATGGAGCTTCCTGTCATTCCATCCCTTCCTGTAGCCTTCTTTTCTTGCCGCATCAATCACGGCGTCATCAATGTTGACAAGTGTTCCTTTCACGTTCATTGTAACGCTTCAGATATGTACGGTATAAAAGCCGTCCTATCTCGTTGCAAAATGAGAAAAAGAGAATTTAAGCCGTGATGGATATCACCGGATATCTGGCACCTGCATGTCCATGAACTGCCACTGCGGGTAATATGAAGCAGCATTCCTTCTAACCAGATTCCAATCATCCCTGCTCGCAGGCATGGGTTCCAGAATGTTCTCAGGCTTCCCCTGGGACATGGCATATCCCCATGTGAAACCTGCCAGCGGTGTGATCTTCCTGTACTCCTCCCTGTTGGACAGAGACAGTGGGCAGAGAAACGTGTACGACTTCCACTTTCTGAGTCCTGGTGCAGCATGTCTTGGGGCATCATACATTGCGGGCTTATAGCCGTAGTAGCAGAACGGATTCATGAATTCTCTGAACTGATCGGCAATGTCAACGGAGAATTCCTCCTCACCCCTTCCGTAATCATGGGATATGACCTGCAGCCATCCGAACAAGGCCTCATAGCCTGAACCCTCGAAGGACACATCTGCCTTCATTACAGGAAAACCCTTCACCATACTGTCGGTGAACCTTTCGTCTATTGCTGTGAAACCGGACGACAGCACCCCACGGTTCCTGCTCACTTTTACACGAACTGAGCCCGTGTGCCCATGGTGCCGGAACTCCAGTCTTATGTTCTCACTCTTGGCCGGCGGCATTAGTCATTCATCCTTCCCTGAATCCGGTTCCTGCCTCCTGAGTTCTGCCATTATGGCATCCCTGATGAAGTCCTGAATTGACTGCCACATCTTCTTCTCGTCCACCAGCCGCATGATCTCGCTGTACATACCTTCAGGCAGCTTCAGCAGTATCTGTTTTGAACCCACAGATGTGAGCCTTTCCCTCTTTGCCAAGATATCTCCCGATACCCAAGCCATTGAAACTGATTAAATTTGCCATGGCAAGCGATATCATGCATATC
>JAKAAJ010000084.1 GCA_021802365.1 Thermoplasmata archaeon
TGTGCGGGAAAATTGAACCGAAAATGACGCAACTTTCCAGGTCTCTAAGCATTGAAATGTTAGACTGTTCTGCCTTCTGGAAGACATCCATCCTCATGGATGAGAATGCGAGGTCCTGATGCATATCCACTAGCCTCATAAGTACCATTAAGTTGTGGAAGCCCTATATAATTTCCCTTACGCCAAATTTGAGGCGATAAGTTCTGAGATTTCAATGACATTGCTGTTCTTATTCAGGTTCGCAAAGCATATTGGGCAGGCTGTAACTATTCTATCGGCGCCCAGGGACTGCAGATCCTTGAATCTCCTATCAGATACTTTCTTTGTAAGATCCGGAAAGAGAAGTTCTGTTGGGCCTCCGCAGCACATGGTTTTTTTGCCGCTTCTTTTTGAGAGGCGCATAATGAAATTCTTTTCGATAATCTCCTTTGGAGTGTTTTTCTGAGGGTTTCTGAGTACAAGATGGCATGGCTCATGGAATGCCACTTTCATGCTATTTTTATTCAATGATATGTCCTTTATGAGATCCAGGTAATAGATAATCTCAAGATCGAATCCAGGAATTATCCTGGGATAGATATTGACCATAAGATCGTATGTGTGTGGATCTATGACTATTATCTTCTTCCCTGTTTTCTTCAGAATATCATATACTCTCTCAGCGTACTTTCTGAATTTTTCAGTGTAGCCAAGATCACTTATGAATGTTCCAGGATATGGCTCTGATGTGCCCAGGTACCAGACACTTATTCCTGATTTCCGGAGGAGGTTGTATATGATGCGGAGTATCCCATTCATCCTCTCTGCAATCTTCCTGTCATTTTGCAAACCCATGATTGAGGAAAGAGAAGGCCTTGAAGCAATCAGCCTTGCCATGGCCCCAGACAATCCATGACCCATCATGGAACGCATTGAGTTCAGAGGGCCAGTGTAAGACATGAGCTGATACATATTCCCGGTGTACAGGAGATAAGGCGAATCTTTTTCAAAATCAAGACCCCTGGACCATGAAGCCATGGCCTTTCCCTGGCCCAGTGGATTCATTGTTGCCTCTGTTACGTTAACGATCATCTCCGCCACCGGATCTCTCTCAGAGGGCACAGTATTTTCTATTATGAGCTCCCTTGAAAGCTGGCTCACCTTTCCTGCATTGACCCCTGCCGGGCAAACCTGAAGACAGGCAAAACAGTCTAGGCATGAGTAGAATGAATCGTAGAATGATTTCAGTGGTGCACTTTTAATGTCAGTTTCTGCAATAGTCCTGCCAAGGATTACCCGGCCTCTTGCCCCTCTGGAAAGCTGGTAGCCTGAATCCGGTAGTGTAGGGCATACACTTTCACAGAACCCGCAGCTGATGCACTTGGATGATTCTTCTTCCAGCATCTCCCTTATTGTCTCAGTCAAACATCTTACCTCTGTTCAGTATCCCATTCGGATCAAATATTCCCCTGACGGACTTCATCAAATCAAGAACTGTTTTGTTATCATTCATCTGGTGCTCCATCTCCAGAAGCTCTTTTTTCTCAAGGCCTATGCCATGTTCTGCGGAAACGCTTCCTCCGTGTTTGATAGAGATCATCGCCAGATCCTTCTGGAATGCCTCCACATCGGACATGTTCTTTTCATCTGCAAGGTCTGCATATATGTTGGCATGTATGTTTCCGTCCGCTATGTGCCCGAAAAGTGCCGCCTTTACATTATGCTCCTTAAGTTTTGCTGAGGCTTCTCTGAGAGCTTCAGGAAGATGTGAGGCGGGGACAACGATATCACCTATCACGACCTTTTCGGACATTGTTTTTCTCTGGTTAAGAAGTGAAGAATATGCACCTTTCCTTGCTTCGTATATTTTCTCCATCCTTTCCTTATCTCTGGTTGTCTCAATTTCTGTGGGTCGGTATTTCTCCAGTACCTTCCTAGCCTTTTCCAGCTCACCTTCAATGGCAACCTCTTCAGAGGCCACATCTATGATGAGCATGTAGTTGGCATCCTTCGGAAATATTATTCCGCGTGAGCTCTGAAGAGAGTCCATTGTAATTCTGTCCAGAAATTCCGCAATAAGAGGTGTGATGCCGATCCTCTTCATTTCCGAAATTGCCTGGCCTATTGTTTCAATATCCCTGTAGTATGCAAGTATCCTTCCAGTGGCTTCTGGCTTTGGCCATATCTTGAGGGTCGCCTTTGTAATTATGCCCAGGGTTCCTTCCGCACCTACGAACATTGACGTGAGGTCATATCCCGCTGTCCTTTTGAGTACCTTTCCTCCTGTTTTTATCAGATCTCCATTGGGAAGGACAACCTCCAGGCCAAGGATCCAGTTCTTAGTGGTGCCGTACATTGATGCCCGCAGACCGCCTGCATTTGTTGATATTGAACCGCCCACTGTGGCTGCAATGGAGCTTGCCGGGTCAGGCGGGTAGAAAAATCCAATATCTGAAAGCTGCTCATTCAGGGAGTCAAGCCTTACGCCGGGTTCAACAATTGCAAATCTGTCCTCCGGCTTAACCTCAATTACTCTGTCAAATCTGGCCATACTCAGAAGGATTGAATTCTCTGTTGGGACTGAAGATCCGGTGAGAGATGTGCCACCTCCCCTTGCTACAACCTTTATGCCATTGCTGTTGCAGTAAGACATAATCCTCCTGACCTGCTGAACATTTTCCGGAATTGCCACCGCAAGAGGAGTGACCCCTTCGAAGTAAGAAGCATCAGTTGCGTAGGGCTTCATCATTACTGGGTCTGTAATGACTATACTTCCAAGTTCCCTCTTCAGATCCTCTGCCTTAACCATGGTGAAACATGCTGACGCATTATTAATAATTCACACAGGGAACTATTGGAAAACTGTTCTAAGCATGCACTGATGCCTGTCTGTTCTCTTTCCCCCTTATAAATGACAGGATTGCGCCAACCATTATTATTCCCAGGGACACATAAAGGGAATAGTGAATGCCTACCATGAATGAAGCGGATACGTTCCCTAGAAGCTTTCCAACCCCTGCGAACACTTCAAATGCCACCGCCCTTGAAACGCTAAGGCTTGCAATGGATATTGATATTACAAAGCTGCCAAGCATGCCTATGTTTGACATCGTTCTCAGAAAGCCTGATGACATGCCGTACAGATCTTTTGGGGAGTTGGCCATAACAGCACTGTTGTTTGCGGGATAGAACATTGACGAACCTATGCCAGTAAGTGCAGATGCCACCAAAATGATATAAAGGGATGCTGAGACAGTCAGTGTAGAGTATACCAGTATGGAAACGCCCATCATCAGAAGTCCGGCTGTTGCAGGTGTTCTTGAACCGATCCTGTCAGTAAGCCTTCCGAACCTGGGTCCAAGCAGACTGCCTATGAGATAACCTGGAAGGAGAAGGAGCGAGCTGTCGAACGGAGTAAGGCCTCGCACACCCTGCAGGTACATTATTATGATAAAGACAACAGCAAGAAAACCTAGGCTCTGAAAGAATGATGCAAGAAGAGAGAATGAGAGGACCCTTATTTTGAATACACGCATAGGCAGGAGTGGTTTGGAAACCTTTCCCTCTATGAATATAAATGCGGATATTGAGATAATTCCAGCAACTATGAGGATAATATTCAGCAGCCTGATTCCATGCGATGAGATGTCAACAGCTGCATA
>JAKAAJ010000020.1 GCA_021802365.1 Thermoplasmata archaeon
AGCTCAAGAACGGGGAACTTAAATGCGTAATAACTTCCACCTCTCTGGAACTGGGCATCGATGTTGGTTACATAGATCTTGTGGTGCAGATAGGCAGCCCAAAGTCCGTATCAAAAGGACTCCAGCGTATTGGACGGTCAGGGCACGGAATCAACGATCTTTCAAAGGGGAGGTTTGTTGTCTTCGATCTTGACGATCTTGTTGAATGCGCAGTCCTGACAAGAGCAGCCTACGAAAGAAACATAGATCGTGTCCATGTGCCGCTGAATTCTCTTGATGTTCTTTCTCAGGTTCTTGTTGGAATGTCCTTGGAAAAGGTTTACAGGGACAGGGAGGCATTTGACCTGGTAAGAAATTCCTATAATTTTCATGATCTTTCATGGGATGATTTTATCTCAACACTCAGGTATCTGGCGGGTAAAATTGAGGCAGGCGAGATATATTCGAAGATCTGGTACGACGAGGCCGAAGGAACATTCGGAAAGAGACGGAGCACCAGGATGCTCTATTTCATGAACATAGGTACCATTCCGGAAGAGGCTGACTATAAGGTTATAAGTGACAAGGGAAGACACCTGGGGCAGCTCAGTGATAAATTTGCAGAGCGCCTTAAAAATGGAGATATTTTTGTGCTCGGCGCACGAACGTACATGTACCTCAGGACTGTTCAGAACAGAATATATGTCAAAGACGCAACTGGAATGAGGCCAACCGTCCCCTCATGGTCTGGAGAAATGCTGCCCAGAAGCTATGATCTTGGCACAATGGTTGGAAAATTCAGAAGCGAAGTGCTGGAGCGGCTTCAGAATAAGGAGGATGTATCATCCTGGCTTATTCAGAATTATCATGTTGATACGCACGGTGCGAACAGCATCATCTCATATATTGAGGCACAGTCAAAGTTCGATCTCCCGACAGATTCCCACCTCCTTGTTGAGGGGTACGTGGATGAATCAAAAATATACAGTATGATATTCCATGTCCCTCTGGGCAGGCGAATTAACGACGCACTGTCCAGAGCATATGCACAGGCCATATCAAAGAGGTTTGGAACAAACCTTCGTGTAACCATAACGGATGATGGTTTTATGCTGGGGTCGGAGAAGAAGATTCCAATTAAGGAGGCAGTAAAAACGCTTGCATCCTCGAGCTTTGAAGATACAGTAAGAAGTTCCCTAGCAAATACTGAGGTTTTCAAGCAGCGTTTCAGGCACTGTGCAACAAGATCCCTTATGGTTCTGAGAAAATACAAAGGTTACGACATATCCATTGTAAGGCAGCAGCTGCGCAGTGACAAACTGCTCAAGACACTCAGTGAGATGAGAAATTTTCCCGTCATCAAAGAGACCTATCATGAAATCATGAATGAAATGATGGATGTCCCAATGGCAAAAAAATACATCGCAGATGTAGTGGAGAAAGGGAATTTCCATGTTATAGACTATTCAGGGGAGACCTCACCTTTCTCCTATGGTCTGATTCTGTCTGGCGTTTCAGATATGGTCCTCATGGAGGACAGGTCCCAGCTTCTGCGGGAACTTCAGTCAAAGATACTTGATAAAATATACGGGCCTGGCAAGATCAGTGTCCTCATTACAGACCAGAAGAAGGTTGATGAGTATTTCAGGTTGAAGGTGCCAAGGATTTCCACCATAGATGACTACAGGGAATTTGCGAGGTATTTTCTTCTCTTCGATCCTTTCAAAAACCGTTTCAACTCACCGTTCCCCTATGCAGAGACAGGTGTGACTGATTTAACCGAGGAGCTTATCGGCTCGGATGAGATAATCTCAGTACATGTCAGGGGCACACTTTACACATCAGTGGATAATTACCCCATAGTCTGGTCTCTATTCCGGCAAATGAACAGAACAGATCAGATTCATGAGGATGTCCTTCATATAATCGAAGGGAAAACATTTGCAGAGATTAAGAAGGAATCTGATCTGGAAGAGCAGAAACTCAGAGAGGTCCTATCAGACCTGGAATCCTCCTTCCTGATCAGAAGAACCATATCGCAGGGAAAGCAGGTTTTCATATCAAATCATCTGTCCCCAGATCCAGTTCCATCAGAAAAAGCGTCTGCCGATGCCTTGCGGCTCGTCCTTGGAAGTTATGGCCCCCTGACATACGATGAAATTCAGATAAGGCTCCCGGTGGGTGAAGAACTTCTGAAGAAAGGCCTTGATATCCTAACTTCAGGTGGAGAGGTAATAAATGACTTCATCACACCTGTATTTGCAAAACAGTACATGCTGAAAAGCGATCTTGAATCGATCCTAGGCGGAGGCAATGAGAATTCTGTTGAATCAAGGGTCACTAATTTCATGGAGAAGGTTCCCAACATAGGTGAATATTTCAATAAATACGGATACTGCTATGGAAATGACAATCTCACCCCAAGATTAAACGAATTCAAGGAGGATGAACTCTTTGATCTAATGGCTGGAGGAAATGTTAGCTATGGCAGGTTCATAAAGCATAGATTATGCTTCATTTCTGACTGGCTTGCCAGGTCTCTTCACTCACTGAGGATGGAACCTCTAAAAGATGAGGAGAAAACAATTCTGGATCTAATAGCAAGTGGGGTCTCGGATGAATCTAACCTGTCAAAACGTTCCTCAATGGAGATCAAGATTGTTAGACAGATTGTTAAAAATCTTGAGTTTCACATCATGGTAAAGCGTTCACAGGAAAACAGCCTTATACCATTCTTAGGTGAAGAGCCATCGATCCCAAAGGGAGAGGCAGTATCAGTTCTGGTAGAGAAATTCGGCCCCATTTCCAGAAGGGAGCTTATGAATAATTTCTGGTTTTACGCAGACGCACCTCTGAAGGAGGCTGGATTGAAGGGTGTTGTTCTTCGTGGAGATTTATATTACGGTTTCAAGGAAAGAGGCAGGACAAGCAACACTGCAGGTATTTTCAGCGTCCTCGATCCGGTCGAGCTTTATCTTGGAAAGAAGTACTTCAGGGAAATCTCATACAACAGAATATTCATAGTAAACGGAAGGGAGGAAGGGTCACTGAACATACAGAACAGTAACGGAATTGTATGGGTCACACAGGTCTCTGTACCGGTAAGGCTTTCCGGTATGCTTCTGGAAGAGTTAAGACAGGTAGCCACAAGATCCGGAAACACTCCTCTCTGTATAGAGATTCCCCAATCTGGATTTGGTGACGCTGATATTGGGGGGTTCAGTCAAACAGATAACTTCCTTGTGTCTGATGATCTAAACATCTCACCTTTGAGCATGGAGGATCTTTTTGCCTATGCCTCTGAAATGCACCTGAGTTCCGATCAGAACGCAGTGTATGAAAACGTAAAGAAGGAAATACTCGGATTCAGGAATGAAGTGGAGGCCTCTTATTCTGGCCTTAGGAATGTTATCTTCCGCGGGTATTTCCAGTCCAGGCTGCTCTTCCAGTTTAACGGCCCTTTCACCACACAGGCACTGGGAACAATGGAGGTCATATCACTTTATAGGGCCATAAGAAACGGAACTATAAGTTCAGATGATCAGAAGATAATCCATACAATTATTGATATGGCTGGCGCCACAGAACAGCAGATCCGGGGAAGCTTGGGCAGATCGGTATCAGATCTGAAGGTCCGTCTTGGCAGGCTATTTGAGAAATGCATAGTTGCCAAGGACTTTGAAAGGCGCTATATTTTCGTCCCAGAGAGATATTCCAGGGACGAGGCTTTGCAGACACTTCTCTCTTTTCTCCTTGATAGGATGGGATTCTTTGATTTTGCAATCCTCAAATATCTCCTTGGCGAATCATACAACTCAGATGTTGAGAAAATAGCCGAAATTATTTCGAAATCAGGGCAGGCAATGAAATGCATTCTTCCGGAGCATCAAAAAGTAATATTCTTAAAGAAAGGCATCAGGAAAGGCAGACACAGGGGTCATGTCTCAAGAATTGTGGCCCCCAAGGACATTCTGTCTCTGTATTTTTCTGACCTGATCAAAAGGGAAGCAGGAACACTGAATTCCTATGTTCTTGTGGAAGAAGGAGTTATAACCGCATCACTCAACGCCAGAAGGAATATTAAAAAGTTGAAGGCTTCCCATTTCAATGGCACTGATGAGGGTAGGGAAAAACTTGTCTCAGAACTTAATTCCCTTGGTTTTGCGGTCTCCTTCAACTGATTCCTATCTATGGGAAATCCTGCATGCATTAATCAGGAAAGATTAATATCAATTGGACCTGATACCCGCTGGAATGAGCAACTTTACCATCTATGCCTCTTCGTTATCAATGGTGGTATCGGCGTTTCTTCTTGTCATTGCTGCAAGAGCGCTTATGAGGGTTCATTCAAGGATTTTCGGCGCACTTATTGCGGTTTTTGTTGTTATACTGGTGGAATCCGTGCTGGCACTGGTTTCACTGTTTGATCTGGTGTCTTTTCCGTTCTCTCTGGATGACATGCTTGTCTTCGGAAACATCATTGTCCTGATCGTTTTCTATGCAGGGGTGCTGGGGAGAAAGTGATTGCTGTTGTCAGGAGAAACTACACGTTTGCTCATTCTGGACAAAATAAAGCTTAATCCCGGCATACACTTCCGGGAACTTCAGAGGGCAGTGAGCTGTGCCACCGGACAGCTTCAGTATCATCTGTATAGAATGGAAACATCCGGTGATATATACTCCAGGAAAGATGGCAGAACCGTCCGTTACTTCCCATCATCCGGTCCAAGCTTCAGGGAGCGTGAGATAATCTATTCACTGAGGAGCCGTGAGAGGTCAAGAATTATATTTCTCCTTCTAGATCGTAATTCTCTTTCAAAAGATAGAATACTTAAGGTCAGGAAATCAAGGGCGGAGGAATGCAGGGAAGCACTTGGTGAACTTCTGAAAACAGGAATAATTGAAGAAAAAGAAGGAAACATTTCACTTGTAAACCAAGGCGAAATAATATCAGTTCTGAAGCAGTACAGGGAGAGCTTCATAGACTCAATCACTGCAAACCTAATATCTCTTCTTGAGTGATCTTTTTCCAACCATATATGAGCCATATGCTACTCCTAACAGAAGAGCCCCTGACCCGGCCCCTTCAAGAAGTATCTTTATGTGGGCCTCCAGGAATAGTTCCGACTCCCTGATGACTTTTGCAGATATGGGGCTATTGAGGAAATTGAACTCTGGGCTGGCAAGGTATGGATCCTGTTTAAGGTTCTGGATTCCATTAGTGAAATTATATCTGAATACAAGAAGCGAAAAAGGCCCTGCATAGGTATGCACAACTGACAAAGTCATGTTCTGTCCGTTGACAGTATAATTATTGTTCCACCAGTAGGACGCATAGTCATTCCCGGAAGACAGGACAAGCCCAGTTTCACTGGCATTCTTAACCATCCGTTCGTCTCCGTGATTGAAATATCCAAATTTTCCCTTCGAGCCAAGAATCTGGAAAAGGCCCATGGTTCCTGCTCCCTGTATGGAGCTTGATGTTATCACGAATGAAATCTTGAATGCACCGTATCTGCTTCCATTTGACTCATTCAGTCCAAATATATTGGATCTGGACTGGCTTGTTACCATGATTGATACATTTGCTTCACTATGTACGCTGCCATGATAGCCTCTGAAAAATGGGACTGTCTGCGCAGATGCAGGATTTGTGCCAAGAAGTCTTGACATTAATAGCCTTGCCCTGAAATTTTCTACAGGGAAGAATTTCACTTCACCACTGTAGGAATAATTAATGCTCCCTTTTACTGGGTGATCCCACTTGACGTTCCTGAGGCCTGCAGAATAGTATGAACCGTTCTGATAAAGCGCGATCTGAACAAATGAGAGATTCAAGCTTCCATTTGAGTCCTTTAGATAAATTTCCGGCACATCAGAGATGAAATACGCATAGGAATGGTGTGGATCCATATGCCCTCCAACGTATGCACCGGGGACAACCATAAGGGACATCAATGCGATAGCAAGCAGGACCTTCAATGATCATACAAGCAGTATATGGAATAATAATTTTTGGTACAAAATGTGAATTTTATCCATCGATAAAAAAATTCTGTTAATATAAAGGCCTAATCAGGCAAATTCTTCCTGAAGTTCTATCATGACCAGATTCAGGACTTCTTCAAATGTTTTGCCTGTATACTCCCTGAGACCGCCCATTTCTGTTCTCAATTTGGCCACATAAGTGTCCTCGTCCTGGTCGAATTCTATATTGCAAATTAATTCCTGCATGAAAATAAACCTAAATCTGTAATAAACTGTCATTAAAAATCTTTGCTCAGGCATGTTCGGTATCCTGCGTCAAATAGGTGCAAGTGGAACGGAAGGGCTGTCTGTATTGATGCTGGTTTTATGTCAGCAGAAATGTGAGTATCGGTCAACGTTTTAGTATTACAGAGAAATAAGGAGCGGTTAGGTTTGCATTCCATGAAATGGTGTATGCAGGAGGCCCATCGATGAGCCATTTTGATCTTGAACTAGTGCTTCTCCTCATAATGGTAGCAATGGCACTGTCAATGGGCTATACAATAAGGCTCTCCTCATCCTCCAGTGATATTCTTCAGAGGCTTTTAGTATACATAATTCTCGCAATGATGAACAGCATGCTTCTTGCCCCGTTCATCTATCTGGCATTCCCGGGTTTGATATCAATTGACAGGGCAGTGGAACTGGCACTTCTTATAATGGTAATTGAAATAGCCCCATTTCTGGTATCCTTCACTAATTCAATCTTCAAAAGCTCTGGCTTAAATCATAGAAGATTCCTTCTTGTCTTCCTTGCATTTTTTGTAATTTTTGATGAAGTCCTGATGAGCCTTGATTTCAACATTTTAATTTCTGGTGCAAATTATCTAAATGTTCTACATTCTGATCCCATTCGAGGCCTATTCCAGTCTATCTCATCATACTGGTTTGTCTTTCCAATGTCCGTTGAAATGTTCTTCAGCATATTCCTGATGAGAAAATCATTCAAAAAAGCCTCTCTCATTATCCTGTCCACTCAGGCTGCAATAATGCTCTTTGCACCGACTGCAATAAACTACGCAGATTGGGCCTATGCTGCAGTCTTCATATCTGGATCAATAATGACCGGGTTCTTTGTTTTCGTTTTTGAGCACCTATACCGTGTGCAGGGTATAAAGGGCAGAATGGCCGATTATATCATCATGCTTCTTTTTGCATATACAATAATGATGTGCGGGGTCTTCCTATGGCAGGTGTATTCCAGCTATATTGTGTTCAGCGCCAGCATGATAATCGATATGACAGTCTACATCAGAGCTGCGGGTAACAGCGAGTACCTGAATTCAGGGAAGAAAGTTTACTGGCTGGCTAACAGGAACTGGTCATTTTTGTTTCTGGCAATGGTTTTCAGTGCCGAGTTCTTCATGGGGGCAGCGTTTGATGCTCAATATTATGGGGCAGGCAATCTTGTCTCCACGCTAGGGCTAGCTTCCATAGGAGGTGGCATCACTGGAGTGATTTCCTCATCTATTTATGATTTCTTCCGGTTCTTTGCAGATATAAGCCTATCTTCATGGTTCCTTATAATGATGGGTATAGAGATGGGCTCTCTCGTTATTTTTAAGATAAGGAAGACAAGAGACCTGGAGACGAAGATAAGGCTTTCTTTTATGCTACTTGCGTACGCTGTTTATTCAATCTTAATTCCATCATTTGTTGTATCCAATGTTTCTGTTGTACCTTTTGTAGGCTGGACCATGGGAATAGGTTCAGGAGGAGGGCTGGCACCTGATCTGATCATACCTATGGTCCTGACATATGTGGTAAGCGGAATACTCTCAATATTGTTCGGGTCAAGGCAGTTATGCTCAACATTCTGCACTGCTCCTGTAATGTATCAGGGGACCTTCTATGATTCCATGAAGGGATTCAATAAATCCTCTTCCATGGCAAAATCTCTCACCATGAATGACAGATCTGGACGAATCACATACAGGATCGTTTCCATAACAGTTTATGCAATGATCATAGTAACAGGGATCATATCATGGCTTGATTACAATCACTATGCGAACGTCACAATTTATGGGGCAGATCCTTTATACATGCTATACCTCTTTTTATTTGGATTTCTCTGGTATGCCGTCTTTATAACCATGCCCTATGTTGGATCATACGGGTGCATAAATACAGGATACTGCCACTGGGGCAATTTCAACAGGTTCATATCGAAATTCGGATTCTTCAAGCTGAAAGTCAGGGATCCTATTCAGTGCGTAAACTGCAAAACCAAAGATTGCACACTTGCCTGCCCTGTTGGGAATTATGGACAGGCCGGTTCTTTCATATCAAAGGGGGAGTACAAGGATTCGAGATGCGTAGGAATAGGAGACTGTGTCAATGCATGTCCATACGAGAATATATTTTACTATGATGTCAGGCACTTCATAAAAGAGAGGATGAAGAAAGGTTCCTGAGGATTATGCTGGCCCTGTACTGTAGGGATGTTTATCATGCCCTTTATTGAACCATCCCAGTACGACCAGGAAATAGAACAGCATGGAGACAACCATAGACACTGCAAAAATAATCCAGCTGATCCCAAACGGGTGCGTCACAACTATTGGTTCAGCAAGCCCTATTGCAGAAATGACAACAATGAAGATAAACCAGGTAACAAGGATTCTTCCATGCTCCCCCATATTAGTACGGTTTCTGTAAACATAACTGAAAATAATGTAAATTGCCAGAAGCATGAGAATGGAGTAGACAATAAGGAGAGGTATTATTGGCCCGGAACTTCCAAGCAGGGCTGGATCTGCTATTTGCATCAGCAGTATGGCAAGCAGAATCCTTCTCTCCAGGCCATTTCCGGCGAAGGTGAGAATGAAGAAAAGCATCTCTGCAATCATGGGTGCAAGGAATATGAAATTGGTAATACTGAGCCCGAAAAAATCAGGTATCTGCAGGGTGCTTGACAGGCCACTTGTATAGTAGGCTAGAATTCTTAGAAAAAGTGCCATGGAAACCTCGTTCCAGACAAGTACGAGTGCCATCCCCATAGCCCTGTTCTTTGAAAGTACTGTAATTTTTGTCTTTATGCCTGTCAGAAAAATATAGACAAGTGCAACAGACATGAAAAGCATTGCTATGTTGAAGGCGAGAATTGAACCAAAGAATCCTCCTCCGCTGACGCTGTAATACAACAAGGCATCAAACATCCCACCCATCATATCCAGGCTGAGCAGTGATACAGCAAGCACCTTGATGGTGAAGTCAGCGGCATGGGTTCTCATGTATCTGATGACCCAGATAATAAAAGCGGTCATCAGGACCTCAGTGAGAATAACCCAGGGGGTGTTCAGCACAGGGAGAAATCACTTCATACTATTAGATTTTTTAAGCAAACCTGAATGCGATTACAATTTCTGTGTTTTTGTCTGCCATTTCAATAATGGTTGAAAACTTCCTCACCAGGCCTAAGGTGATTGCAAAGGCATTAAAGCGAGAGGTTTGCTTACTTAGTGACATCAATGAGGATTCTGCCCAGGGACCTTCTGTTCTGCATGTCACTGAAGGCATTATTAACCTCATCCAGTGAAACTGTCCTGTCGCTGACTGCATGTATCTTCCCCTTTGATGTTAGGTCAAGTGCAGTTTCCACGTCTTTTCTAGTGGAGCTTATACTTCCTGAAATTGAATTTCCTTTCATAATTATCAGTCCAAGAGGCAACTGAACTGATTCCGGGTTGACGTTCCCAACAACAACCATTCGGCCCCCGCTTCTCAGGCTTCTTAGAGTTCTCTCAAATGTAGGCAGACCTACAGCTTCAAGGGCAAGGTGAACCCCATCATTGAATTTGCTCTTTATCTCCCTGTCAAAATTATCTGACGTTATTACTTCATCAGCTCCTATTTTCAGTAACGCCTCCCTCTTCCAGGGTGAAGAAGTCTTTGCAATAACGTAACCTCCAAGTGCCTTTGCAATCTGAATTGCATGAACACCCACACCTCCTCCTGCACCTGAGATGAGTATTCTCTGGCCTTCTTTAAGTCCACCAACTCTTCCGATTGCATTGTAAAGCATGCCTGTAACACATGCTGCTAGGGTTGCATCAGCATCAGGAATACCATCAGGAACCGGAACCAGGGATCTGGAACTAACAATAACACGCTCTCCATATGCACCATTTCTTGATTCTCCATAGGCCTCCTTGTGCGGGCACAGGTTCTCTTCTCCTCTTAGGCAGAATTCACACTTTCCGCATGGAGCATATATGAGGCTTGCCACTCTCTGGCCAATCTTGAATCCCTGGACGGATTCTCCGATGGCCTCTATTACTCCGGAAATTTCATGGCCTGGAATGATGGGTAGCTTTACTCTGGGCAGAAACCCGTCTCTGGTGAGAATATCCCTGTAACAAATACCTGTAAGCGTCTGCCTCAGCACAACCTCATCTTTTTCTGGTTCTCTAAGTGGCACATCTTTAACGGCAAGTGGTTCCTTTATGGCGTTGAGAACTGCAGCTTTCATGATCTATGATCGTGTTCTAGGATAAATAAGAACCCAAGATCTCAGAGATATGGTCACTTAAATAATAGAGAAATCAAAAACTGAAGTTTCAATCTGTTATTTGTTATGAGGAGAGGCAAGTTTATCGTAAATCTTTAAAGAAATGATATGCCAGAAATTATCTAATAGTATACACTGCAATCATGTATAATGTTCAGCCTACGTTATTCCAGAATGTCGGCCCTCAAGGAAATTGGAATAAGCGGTCTTGAGGCCCTTCAGAAGTCTACAATCTCAGTGATTGGGATAGGGGCTACCGGCTCCTCTGCAGCTGACATTTTTGCCAGAAATGGTGCAGGCAAATTGAAGATGGCAGACCCAGACACCGTGGACATATCAAACCTGCACAGGCAGATTCTCTACTCCGAGGACGATGTGGGCAAACTTAAGGTTGATGCTGCAAGAAAGAAGATTGCAGCAATTAATAAGGGCCTGGCCGTAGAAACTTTCTCAGGCAAAATAGATGAAACTAACGTTGAAGGATTCTGTTCTGGTTCATCAATAATCATAGACGGTTCAGACAACATGGAAACCAGAAGGGTTCTTAACGCATTTTCTGCCAGATCGGGGATACCATGGATTTTCACATCCGCCATAGGCACAGTCGGGCAACTCAAGCTGATAGTACCCGGCAGATCAGCCTGTCTGCAATGCATAAAGGTAAGGTTCGATACACCCGATATGAGGTGCGAGGATGTTGGGGTTCTTGCTTCATCCCCTTATATGATAGGAAGCATAGCCTGGACTCTTGCTGTCAAATATCTCATAAGAGGAGAACTGAAGGACGAAATTATTTATCTGGACGCTTCTCTTCCTGAAATAGTGCACGTAAAAACTCAGAGAGATAAGGCATGCGAAGTGTGCGGTAATGTTTTATGAAGATAGAAGGCATAATTTTCGATCTGGATGGTACTATATTAAATTCCAGAGTGCTCAGGGTGGATGCCTGGTTAAACGCTTTCGCAGATTTTGGGATACAGGTAAGCAAAGAGGAAATAGGGCCTCTCCTTGGACTCCCGGGAGTTGATCTGGCAGGGCGATATTCCAGTAAGGCCTTTGAAATAGAGGAGGCAGAAGAGAGATATTTCCGCAGCCATATAGGTGAACTTAAGTTCTATCCGGATGTGGAAGCCACAATTGATGCAATCAAGAAATCAGGGATCAGAACATCCATCGTTACATCCTCAAGGAGAAGGTTCGTGGAAATTCTTGGACTCCGTTTTTCCCCTGTTGTGACGATAGATGATGTTACAGTAGGGAAACCGGACCCTGAAGGATATGTAAAAGCTCTGGAAATCATGGGTATTTCAGATCCGCACAAAATAATTGTCGTAGGAGATGCAATCAGTGATATGAAGCCGGCAGTGGAAATTGGTGCAATAGCTGTATTTATCAGACATGGTTCAAACAGCCAATGCAATATATGTAATTATTACATAGACGAGGTCTCCGAATGTCTCGGAGTCATCGCAGAGCTGGAAAAATCTGACAAAAATATAGGAAAGAAATCCTGACTGGCATCATTCCCTCATAAGAAGAACTTTTCTGATAGTGGTCTCTTTCTTAGAGTTCATGTTTTCTGGAGGGTTCAATGTTGTGAACACCACTTCCACTTCACCTGAAATCAGCCGCTGGAAAGACTCCTCATAAGTTAACCTGAGTGTTAGGGAATTTTTTATCTTTCTGGAAATATCTTCGATAATACCATAACTGGAAATAACATTCCAGGGTGAAAATTCATCAGTCACTGCAGAAATATTCCTGTTGTATTTTCCAGTTCTCCCGCTTGCAACTGAAAAAACAGGTCTGGATGATATTTCAATGCAGGAAAATTTAATCTTATTCTTCAAACCTGACAGCAGTTGTGATAGATATGGTTCATCCACCTCAATGACAACACCATCGACAGAGCCATTTCTGAATGCAGAAAAAGCATCGTCCGGAGACAATCTTCTGTGAGTATACTCAATCCCCTTATCCCTGAGCCATCCTGCAACTTCCATGTCAATCATTCCAGAGATAACCTTGCCACTGGTGCTGACCATTCCTGAGAATCTGAAAATCTCTACGGTTTCCCCTTCAGGAACAGGTGTGTCTCTTGGTGGAATAACAATATAACCATCTGTGTCAAGAAAGCGGCTCACAGATCCGGATAGTCCTTTCACTGGATATACAAGACACTCATTGCCGGTGCCCAGAACCTTCACAGGGATGAGATTTGTCTTCCTGCTGTCTACCCTGGTTACAATCCCAATTTTCCCGTGGATTTTATTGTATCTTTTATCGGATGAAATAAGTTTGAGGATAGGTTCCATGAATATGGAGAAGAACACCATCAGAGCAGATACAGGAAAACCGGGTAGCCCAATTATGAAATGGTCCCCGTGCTGTCCAAATGCAGTGGGCATTCCCGGTTTGATCATTACTCCATGGAACAGCATTCCTGGCTCCAGTTCAGAAATTACCCTGTAAACATAGTCATATTCTCCTGCCGAGCTTCCTCCGGATACAATTAGAATATGGTAATCACTCAAGTACTGCCTGAGTTTTCTATCTATCAGGCCTCTGTCATCCTCCAGAGTTCCCAGATAGTCTGCCCGTATCCCGGTAAAGGCATTCAGCAAGGCCTGAATTGTTGGGCCATTAGAATCGTATATTTTTGGTTCCGTGTAAGGGGCACCAGGCCTGATCAACTCAGTTCCAGTTGATACTATCCCGACTTTGAGATTCTCGCTCACAGGAATGGTTTCGATTCCCAGGGCATTCATAACAGCAATATGCGGTATATCAATAACAGTACCTGCTTTTAGAATCAGTTCACCCTTAACAAGATCTCCTCCCCTGTGTGCAATGTTCTCTCCCTGTTCCGCCTCGCTGAATATTTTTACCTCATTTCCATTGTCTGTTGTTCTTTCAACCATTATAACTGAGTCAGCACCAAATGGAATCTTTGCACCAGTTGATATTCTCATAGCAGACATTCCGGCACTAAGTGACGCGGGATTTTCACCAATTCTGGATTCCCCTGTTAATCTAAGGACAACAGGACTATTTACTGAAGCACCCTTTGTATCGGATGATCTGACCGCGAATCCGTCCATTGTAGATCTGCTGAATGGAGGGTTGTCCAGGTTAGAAAAAACATCTTCTGAAATGATTCTTCCAAGAGATTCCTCCGTCTTTATAGTCTCAGTTCCTAGTTTAATGTGCAGGTGTTCATTCACTTTATGGCAAGCTTCCTGAAATTCAATTGGTTCCATCTATACCTCCCATCCATTCAATTTCACTGGAAAAATCTCCCCTTCCTTTATGGAATTTTTATCCGCTTCGGTCTGGATTATTCCATCTGATTCAAGAAGTGAAAGGAGGCCTGAACTCTTTACAGCTTCAAAATATGACCCATCTTTTCCTTGAAAAATCTTAATCCTTCTGATCATTGTGGAATTTTTTCTTAACTCTATATGCTGTGACGCCTTTGCATATATGGTTCTCCTGACTGCATTGATCCCAAGGTATCTCTGAACGTATGCCTCAAATATGGTTTCAAAGGAAGTCAGGCCAGGGCCAGGCAACCCCGAGATTGAGAATACGGGTTTTCTTCCAACCTCATAAAGCGTGATTGTCCTTCCTGGTCTCATGTTTATCCCCGCGAATATGGTCTTTCCAAATCCATTCATTGCTTCTGGCACAAGATCCTTCATACCAAGTGAGGTTCCACCAGTCACAACCGCAAGATCTGAAATAGAAATCTCTTTCATGATCATTGAACGGATGCATTCTGGGTCATCCGGGCAGATACCGGCTGCTTTGAAATTAAGCCAGTTCCTCTTAAAATAATCAACAATAAGCCTCTGGCTGGAATTTGCAATATGCCTTTCACTACCTTCCATCAGCTCATCTCCAGTTGAGATGACAGACACTTTGATAGGGTCAAGTACATTTATTTCAGTTACTCCAGAGGAGACGCAGGCACCAATTCTGAAGGAATTAAGAAGATCACCGGGAGACGCAATCTGAAGCCCGGCACTGATGTCCTCGCCCTTTAACCTCACATTCTTTCCACTTTCGATCTTTCTGCAGATCCTTATTGTATTACCCTGTCTCGTTACGTCTTCCGCCATGATTACAGAATCACAATCATCCGGAATTGGAGCTCCCGTGTAGACTTCGCAGCATGTCCCGGGTGGGACAGATCCGGTAAATTTTTTTCCAGCCTCTGAGATTCCCTTAACTGTTATCTCTCTAGTCTCACCTTCTCCGATATCATATGTGTCATGTGCCCTTATAGCATACCCATCCACAGCACTTACTGGCTGTTCTGGGACATCTTTTTCAGCGAATACCTTTTGGTTTGCGATGAGTCCAAAACAGTCCTCGATTTTTCTCTCTGTATTTGGAGGTTTAAGCCAGTTGACGGAGAGCATCCTCTGAACTGCTTCCTCAAGGGAAATGGAATCAGTAAAACCCAACATCCTCTTTCTTCCTGGTGTCACACTCATCTCCTTGATTCGTGGAGAATATGATCTATCTCCTTCAGGATTATTCCCTTCACCCCTAGCGAAGCGCCTGAAGGTGATCCGGGTAGGCAAAACACGGGCTTTCTGTTCACAAGAAAAGCTGAGGAGTTGGACATAATTGCAGATGTACCGATCTGCTGGTATGAGAGAAGTGCAAAGAGTGTGCTGAAAGAGTGGATCTCCTTTTCAGCAATACTTCTAACAGTCTCAATTGTAACATCATGAGAAGTTATACCTGTTCCTCCAGAGATTATAAGGCAATCTGCTCGATCCAGGGCAGCCATCACAGCTTCCTTAATTGCATCTGGATCATCTTTTACGACCTCATAGTAAGTTATCTCATGGCCTGCTTCCCTGATGGATGAGTTTATCTCCTGGCCGGATGTGTCGTTTTCCTTGCTTCTTGTGCTGCTGCACACGATTACAGAGAATTTTGCCTTGAGGTTTTCTATCCTGTGTTCATGCATCCCCCTTCACCTTCAGTTCCACTTTGATATCCCTTATTACCGTGGAAGGATAATTTCCAGTTTCATCTTTCTCAAGATACTTCACCATGTCCCACACGGTCAGCAAACCGGAGGTAACTGCAGACAGTGCGTCCATTTCCACCCCGGTCTTCCAGCCTGCCAAAACCTCGCATGCCAGGCGGAATCCATTTTCCGTAAGTTCCGAAAACACACTAACACTCTCCAAAGGAATCTGGTGGCAATATGGAAGGCGCATCCAGGCCTCTTTTGCACCAAGTATTGCTGAAATCTTTGCGGATTCGAAAACGTCTCCCTTTTTTACAGTCCCATTGCGGATCTCCGCCAGTGTATCTGGTTTGAGCTCTATAAACCCTGAAGCCCTTGCATATCTCCTGACTATGTCCTTGCTGGAGATGTCTATCATGATAATCCATATAGCCTGACAAGATATAGAGATTCTCCGATGGAAAAAGGCAGTATGAGGGTAGTGATTCCAGTGAAGATGTCCGAACGCCTTCCTTTCAAACATTTTCTCACTCTGGGCGGCGTTTCTCTTTTGGAACTTGCAATCAGAAAGGCAGAAAAGGTGGGGGACCCTCTTGTGTTATCCAGTATGCCACTTCCAGTTCAATACGTTCATGATAGTAGCAGAAACATCGTAGAACTCATGAATATTTTATGCGAAGATGGGCAACCATTTATTTTACTGGCTCCTGACATGCCTTTCATCACAGAATCTGATATGGAATTATTGATCAGGGAATCTGACGGGCATACTCTGGTACCGATTTCACCTGATGGGACAATGGAGCCACTTTTTGCATTCTATTCAGGGAAACTGCATTTCGAAGGAAATCTCCATTCCGGGCTGATAAGTGCCCATGTGAGTACCATTAATACTGAAAGATTTTCAGAACTTGCATTCTTTAATGTCAACACTCCAGAGGACTATTGGGAAGC
>JAKAAJ010000085.1 GCA_021802365.1 Thermoplasmata archaeon
GGGCATCAAGGAGGTTGTCTACGCCAATGGCTCCCACAGTACTGTGGAACTCACAAAGGATCAGAAAACACTGCTGGAGAAACTTTCAATTGAACTGTAGTGTTAAAATAGGGCAAAGATAGGTTACTATGCCTATAGGACAAGATCAAAGTGGGATAAGGAGAATAAAAAAACGAAAACACTTCCACCTGAATATATGGGTGTTGTTACAAGGAACGGCATTGTCAGGAAGGGCGATGTTACGGGAATAAGGT
This sequence comes from Thermoplasmata archaeon, assembly GCA_021802365.1. The sequence goes on from JAKAAJ010000085.1 coordinate 255, forward strand.
CTGATTATGAATACGGTAACATAGCCTTATTGTACGGTAGAGCTGAAAAAACAATACTTCCGGTATTGAAGGAAGTGTTCCCATACCTGTATGGGAGGATAATCAACTATGTCATGTTAAGGGAGATACAGCCTTTGCCCATGAAGTCCATCCGCTACCTCTACGAGAAGACGTACCTGTCACGCATATCGGATGAATCCATGGCATCCAGTTCCATATCCGGAATGCTTTCATCCCTTCCATGGGATCAGAGCGTCAGGGTCATGAGAAAACTCACTGAGAAGGGTGAATATGTCCTCATTGATTCAACTGCAGTATTCTCCGGATCGGAGAACGCATCATTCCTTGAATCTGGCCACAATTCAAAGTGTAAACGCCGGTCAAGATTTGTGCAAAATCAACCGGCGATTACACAAAGGGCTTTCATATTCCCCAGATCACTGTCATGATGCTCTTTTCATCAACAGGGACAGTGCCAACGTTCGTAAGAATTCCTTCAGGATCAATCGGGGATGTTTCCGCCATGTCAGAGACCGTTGACATGGCGGGCGTTGAGAAACGCGTCATTGTTGCTGACAAGGGATTCTTCTCCTCTGATAGCATCAGAAAGCTGAAGAGGAGACATCTCAGCTACATCATAACACTGAGGAGAAACTCATCACTCATACCTGAACCTGAACATTTCATGAACGTGTTTCTGTACGACGGTAAGCCTGTGAAGTACTGGAAGAAAGAGAATGATGTCTACGTTTACGAAGATCCGATCCTCAAAAGCGAAGATGAGAAGGATTACCTCATCAGGATTGGGGAGAATAAGAGGAGCAGGAAACAGTATGATGAAAACCAGATCAATTTCGGGAAGCTCTATCTTCTCTCAGACCTGAATGATGAACCTGAAAGAATATATCGCCTGTACAAGCAGCGTGAATATGTGGAATACGCCTTCAATGTGTACAAGAACGATCTGGAGGCAGATCGTTCTTATCTGAGGGATGACAGCATGATTTCCACATACATGTTTCTCAACCTGCTGTCGCTGTACCTTCACTTCCAGATATTGAACATGATAGACGGGAAATACAGTGTGAGGGATGTTCTCCTCATACTGTCAAGGATAAAGATGTACAGGATGGAGAAGGGTGAGATCATGAGTGAGGTACCGAAAAAGGCGAGGGAACTTGTTGAAAAACTTGGAATAGACCTGAGCATGTTATGTAAAAATCGATGAGTTAAGGTTTTAAATACTACTGTACCGTAGTGAGGATGGCAATGAGTCGCAAGACCTCATTAATTCTTCGAAACAGGAACTTCAAGAAATATTTTGTAATGACTTTAACTTCCAGGTCAGCTACTTCGGTAGTCATGCTTGTTATTATATGGTATGTGTTTGCGATTACTCATTCAGCAATAGATCTGGCAATTGTGGGCGTAACTGAAACCCTAGGTGTTGTGATTCTTTCATTACCTGCCGGGGTCTGGGTTGATAGATTTAACCGCTTAAGGTTACTTGTCTTATCCAATGCAATCCGGGCATTTAGCGTAACGGCGCTGATCTTCTATACCCTAATTTATGGATTTAATCTAATTGTCATAATCATCCTATTATTTGCTTGGACTGGGGCAGGTGAACTCTTCAGATCGGGCAGCTACTCTGTTCTCCCTGAATTGGTGGAAAAAGAGGATATTTCGGCCGCGAACGGGATCGAACGAACAGGGAGGGCTCTATTCACGGCACTATCCAACGCAATAGGAGGAATCCTGATACTTGTTGTCGGAGTTTCAATTGCACTATCATGGGGAGCCTTTGGATTTTTCATAGCTCTTTTCTCTTCTATGGTGCTACTCAGTTCTAACAGGGGAACAATTAAGCGATTATCCTCAAAGCGGGAAAAAGAGAAAAGTGGATATTTGGAGATACGTGATGCAATTACATGGCTGATATCCCAAAGAGGGCTCTTTTGGCTAACTATCTCCGCACTGCCCTTCAATTTCCTTTTTACTATTTCATATTATTTTCTTGTTGTATATGTAAAAACTGGACTATCGGCCGGACCGTTGGTTTATGGGGCAATACTTGCCTCCTATTCCATTGGCTACGCCATTGGTTCACCTCTTGTTGCACATTCCAAATGGGCTCTTACGTATGCAGGAAAAGTGTGGATTCTTGTCTATGGCGGTAGTATTGGAATTTCACTTCTGATTATGGGTATGACCCCAGATTCTTTTCTAGCTATCCTGTTATTTTTTATTGTTGGTCTAGGGATAGGTTTCGCAGGAAATGTGTGGATCACTTCCGCACAAAATATAGTTCCAGAAGAGATGCGTGGTCGCTACTTTGCATTCGACGGACTATTAAGTTTCATAGGTGGCCCTCCTGCCGTTGCAGCAGGCGGAGTCCTGGTATTGGTGTTCGGTGTTATTACAGTATTCAAATTGTCTGGTTTAATAATATTGCTTTTCGTTCTTTGCTTTTCATTATTCAGGTCTTTATGGAAACTTGATGGTACTGGTGTGTCCAAATAATTTGTCTCGCAATTCAATTACTGATGTATTGCATAGAAGGATAGGTAGGGAGTTGAACCCTATTAGATGGGATCTGCAGTCCCACGCATGACCGCTCTGCCACCTATCCAGTTCCCCTTTCGGGGAAATCCAGAATATTTATCCACACATTAAATTTGCCATCTTTTCATACGGCAACGACTGCAATGCATTTATGTTGAAAGGAAATAAAGGAGGGAATTGGTACGGTACTTGATAATGGTGCAGGCTGAAAGAAGCAAGCTGATAGAAAAACTTGAAAATGCAGGAGCTTTCTATATAATGGTAAGAAACCACACAGATTGCACAGAGATTGATTTCCAGACCCGAGAAGAGGTTAATATGGCAAATCTTAGCCTGGAAAATTTTTACTTCTTTGTTTTTACCCAGCTTATTCCAGATGAAAATAATAAACCAACAGTAAATGAAAATAATATACAAATGGCTATCTTCATAGCTAACTGGCTCATTGGTGAGGAACGGTACTGGGAAACTCATGAACTGCTGGAGAACATCTGGCATATTTCACACGGTAACTTCAGGGAGTACTTCCATGGCCTCACCCTGCTGGCCGTCGCTGGTGTCCAGTGGCAAACCAATAGAGAGGATATAGCAAGGACAACCTATCTTCGTGCACTCACAAAGCTCAGAAGCTCTGGGATCAACATGGAATTTGTTGAATCTCTATCTCAGACGTATGTCTATCCATTGAAAATCCGGATCCCGGGAAATATGCGTATGACAGAATAGAGATTATCTGAATTCAGGGTCACCTCCTTTCCC
>JAKAAJ010000021.1 GCA_021802365.1 Thermoplasmata archaeon
CAGGAATCCTACCTTAATGTAAAAAACCAGAAAAATTGAATCATAATTCCCTGTTGAACTGATCTATCAGTTCAATCCCGCTTTTTATTGTTTCATCATCTGTAGCAAAGGAAAGCCTGAAATGCCCTTCTCCCTGGTCGCCAAAGGCAGAGCCAGGAGTGACAAGAACCTTTTTTTCATCCAGGAGGCGGTTGCAGTATTCCTCGCTAGGAATATCTCTGTTGTATTTTACAAAAGCGTAGAAAGCACCTTCAACCTTTCTCATTGTCAGCGATTCGGATCTGGAAATTAAAGACTCAACAAGGTTCCTCCGGCCAAGAAAGATTTGTCTGAACTTTTCAGGCGTATCCCTGTCTCCTATTGCTGCCAAAGCTGCATACTGTGCTATAGATGAGACACATGTAATTGTTTGCTGCTGAAGCTTGTTTGAAGCCCGGATAAGAGGCTCAGGCCCCACCATGTAACCAATTCTCCATCCTGTCATTGCATAACTTTTTGAAAATCCACCTATAGTAACAACCTTATCGGACATTTCTGGATTGGAAGCTGGCGAGTACATAGACCCATCAAATATCAGGTCTTCGTAAATCTCATCGCTTATCAGATAGAGGTTATTTTCAAGCACAAAATCCTCAAGCTTTTTCATCTGTTTCTTTGAATAAACCTTTCCGGTTGGGTTGCATGGGTTGCTAAGGATTATTGCCCTGGTTTTTCCGGAGACCTTTCTTCTAAGCAGATCAAAGTCAAAGTCATACTCATTGTCTGTCCTGACAGGAATTGGCCTGCCCCCAGTCAATTTTACGATTTCAGGATATGAGAGAAAGTATGGCTCGGGGATGAGAACCTGGTCTTCACTGTTTAAAATGGAAAGAAACGCAAGATTAATGGAGAATTTTGTCGGTGTAACGAGAACATTTTCAGGGCCGCAATCAACGGAGTTTACCTTCTTCATTTTTTCTGCTATAGATTCTCTGAGCTCCGGTATGCCAGCGGAAGGTGTATAATGTGTCTTACCCTTAAGGGCTGCTTCAAACCCAGCTTTAATTATGTGTTCAGGGGTCGTAAAATCAGGTTCACCTATCCCGAAGTTAAAAACTTTTATACCCTGAGCCTTCATTTTCGCAGCTTTATTGCTTGATGAAACTGTTTTTGACTCTGATATACTGGCAAGTCTCGAAGAGAGCATGTAATAGGGTGAGTGATTTTCTCTCATAAAGATTGTTATCAATTTGAAGACACTTTTACACCCATAATTTGCGAAAGTCACAATTTCTTATAGTAAAATGGAATACGTTTGAAGGGTTGTATTTGTCAATAAACAGAGAATACTCCGATCGAATTAGATCTCTTATGCCTGAAAAAGTCGCCGCCAGGGATCCATCCACCCCCGTATCTATGTGGAAAGAGATGGACCGTCTTGAGGGAAAACCCGACAAGACGATGGTAGTAATATTCAGAACTGGCGGATGTTCATGGTATAATTTTTCGTCCTGCTCAATGTGCGGATATTTCAACGATGTTGCCGGTAATGTTACCATTAAAGACCTTAAGAATCAGGTTGACAGTGTACTGGATGCGCTTGGTGAAACCCATATACTAAAGGTATTCACTTCTGGAAGTTTTCTGGACCCAATAGAATTCCCACTGGAAGCAAGAGACTATTTTCTTTCCAGAATATCTGAGAGGGTATCCTCTTTGCTAATAGAATCGCGAACTGAGTACATCACAGAAAAAAATATCTCAGGCCTGCGAAAATATGGGCCCAGAGTAAGGATAGCAATTGGCCTTGAAAGTGCAAATGACGAAATTATAAAAAATTCAATAAATAAAGGAAGCAATTTTGAAAAATATGTTAAGGCAGCCAGAATAATTATGGGCCTTAATATGGAACTCAGAACCTATCTGCTATTCAAACCACCGTTCCTATCTGAGAAGAGGGCCATAGGGGATATGATAGACTCGATAAGAAAAGTTAAGGACCTCGGGACAGACATCTCTGTCAATCCTATGAATATTCAGAAAAACACAATGGTTGAACATCTATGGAAAACTGGCATGTACCGGCTCCCTTCACTTTACGGGCTTGCAACCATTCTTCTTCAGGCCTCGTCTGAAGGGGCACAGGTAGTATCATATCCCACAGGCGGTAATAAAGAAAGGGGAGTGCATAATGAGAAACCTGACCCGGACCTTCTCAACCTGATTTATTCATGTTCGCTTGAGCAGGATTTCTCAAAGCTTAAAAGTTATCTCTCCTCAAAGGACCTTTCAGGATACCAAAAATTCCTGGAACTTGAGGACAGAAATCTGTTTCAACCGGATATTGTGAAAATGATAAAGAGAATATCATCTGGGACTTTCTTAAATTAAAATGAATAGAGGCCGTCTTTTCCTCCTTCTTCTGGCGTGTCCTTTTCTGACATTATTCTGTCCAGCTTCTTTGCACAGTAAATACTTCTCTTAATAATTTCAGACCAGTATCCTTCTACCTGATCCCAGCCAACTTCTTCTGCAATGACATCTGAGCCGCCAAACTTTACAACTGTTCCATGGAATTTCTCGCCGTATTTTTCGCTGTACATCTTCATATACGAAGCAAGCTGCATTTTATGGTAATCCTCGATTTTGTCTGAGGAGGTTGAACTTTTAAGCTCAACCATTTCCTTTCTACCTCGGTGAAGCAGATCAATAACGCCTACGAGTGTGATATCAGAGAACCCCATATATTCCCACTGAAACGGAATTGTCAAATACAACCTCTGCTCAGCCTCAAATCCATATGTTTTGACCATTTCCTGAATGTAGTTATGAAGTGCCGTGCCACGGAACATGTTAAGCCGATCCTTTGTGGTTTCCTCTACAAGGCCCAGTTTTCTCTGAATCTCCTTTTCCACATCAAAAGAAAGTGAGCCTATGCTGAATCTGTTAAGAGGAATTGGCTTCCCTTTATACTCCCTGGGTTCTATAAGTGACTTGAATATACGATAGATATCATCCTTTCCTTCGCCGTTTTCTAACATCTTTGAACACACTCAAATATTGTCTATTATCGACAGAATTTTCAATTGAATAATAAAGATTCTTGATGCCAGAATTATAAGATAGCAAGCAAAGCCATTAATGGTTAAAACGGCCATACGCATTCTGACACTCAGAATCTGTTCCCTGATTGAGTTTACAAAGTTTTTAAGAGCGGTATGGATAACAGAATGTGAGGCTCAATGAACTGGGTGAAAGGAAAGTAATAAGGCAGATCCTGAATCAAAATAGGCCATGGAAACCTGATGACTGTTATGCAATGGAAAACGGGGAAGAGTACATTTTAATTTCATCCGACATTATTTCTAAGGAATCCCATATTCCAACAATGCAGTACCCAGAGCTAATAGGTCGTTTTGCAGCCAACGTTAACTTGAGCGATATAGCAGCAATGGCTGCTATCCCTGAAGGGATGACTGTATCCTATGTTGTAGATGGGAATACTGAGGATTCATTCCTTGAGGCGGTACATCGGGGAATAACTGAAGAGCTGAAGAAGAACGATGCGGATATTTTCGGTGGAGATACAAAGGAAGGACATGGATTTGTCATAGGCGGCACTATCCTTGGAAAACAGAAAAAAGAGCTGACAAGGTTCCGATCACATATTAAGCCAAGACAGATAGTTGGCCATACCAACACACTGGGTAGGGCCGCATCCGGCTATATATTTCATAAAAGCGGATATTCAAAAGAGGAAGGGATAAGGATGCTACTGGGAATCCAAGCCCGTGTTCATGAGGCATCCATACTGAGTAAGGCTGGAGCCAGATTTATGATGGACATGTCTGACGGGCTTTACTCATGTATGTCACAGATGAAGGAAGATTACGGTATAGGCTTCAAAATTGTCCATGACGAAATAAATATTGACAGGCATGCGGATAAGGCCTCACTTATCAGCGGGTTATCACCTCTGGAAATTGCCACAAATTTTGGAGGTGATTATGAATTGCTATTCACGGTGGACAGCGATAACTATGAACAACTTTCAGAGTCAGCAAAAAGTGAAGGCATTGATGTCTCCTTCATAGGTGAAACGTGGGAAGGCGATAACCTTCTTTATGATGGACAGCAGTGGATAAAGGTATCAGGAAAAGGTTGGGAACACTTTTCCAAAAATCCTCTTACATTCAGAGTTTAGAACCGCAATCTTTAAAAATTACATATTTTGCTATATATGCTTTTTCTCTTTTTCCGCTTTCTCAAAGAGATTATCCTCAATTATCTTTTTTATTCGTTCTCTTTCTTCAGAAAATTCCTCCTTTAACCTGGAGAGATTTTTCTTTAACATGAGCAATAATTATCAAATTAATATTTAAGAGTTATCCATACAATATAAAAAGGAAAAATTTCTCCCATGCAAGAATGAAGGCTTCCATGATTGCAAGAAAATTTGATTTGAGGAACTTTGAATTTTATTACTTTTGTTTGCTAAGCATCAATGTTTGTATCCAGAGCCCCTATTTCCAGCCATTTGCTCATTTTTTAAAAGCACAGGAATGAATATCTATTAGATTATATTTAATAAGATTGAGGAAAAATGCTATCGGCAGAGGAAATGAAACTTCTGGACAGAATAAGAGTCCTGGAATCTGAAAGATTGGGAATCAGAGAGCTACGAAAATACAACAGGGATCTATACGGTTATTACCTAACCTGGCTGGAGAGAAAGGAGAACAAGCTCCTCAGGAAATATGTTAAGAAGTTCAACAGATTCCCTGAAATTGAAGCTAGAATTAAGATAAAGGGAACCGATGTGACGGCACCCCTCTTCTAACCATAATATAAATTAATCCTTTCATTATCCACGATTGATGCCCAGCAGAAATTTTGAGTCTGTAGATACCAGAAAAGGACCGGTTGATGTTGCCAGAGAGATTCTAAACTATTGGAACACAGCCGGAATTATTCAGGAATCTCTGAACTCAAGTCTGGGAAATAAGAAATTCACTTTCCTAGAAGGCCCACCTACAGCTAATGGAAGACCACATGTTGGTCATGCCATGACAAGGACATTCAAGGATACTGTACTTCGTTACAAATATATGACTGGCCACAAAATAGAGAGAAGATCTGGTGGTTGGGATTGCCACGGACTGCCAGTTGAGATTGAGGCGGAGAAACATTTTGGATTCAAGACAAAAAAGGAAATAGAAGATTTTGGCATTGACAGGTTTAATGAATACTGCAGAAAAAGCATATTTTCCTACATAGATGAATGGATGGAAGCAGATAAGAAACTAGGATTCTGGATAAACCATGAACATGATTACATTACACTAAGAAATGAATATATGGAAAGTGAGTGGTGGGCCCTTAAGCAGCTATTTGAAAGAGGGTTGCTTATCAAGGATTACAAGATAGTCCCTTATTGTCCCAGGTGTGAAACTTCCCTGAGCACCCATGAGCTTTCGCAGGGTTATGATGATGCCAAGGATCCTTCTGTTTTTGTTAAATTCAGAGAAAGGGGCACTTCAAACAGATACTTCCTTGCATGGACAACAACACCATGGACTCTTCCATCGAATCAGTTCCTTACTGTAAACCCAAGTGCAGAGTATTCTCTGATCCGGCATGGAGAAGAGGAATTCTACATAGCATCCTCCAGGATAGAGAATCTGTTCGGGAAAGATTATGAGGTGCTCAAGAAGATTAATGGAACTGACCTGAAGGGGAAAAAATATGATCAGTTAATGGACTTCCTTACATTGCCAGATAACTGCCTTGTCGTGGTAACTGGGGAACATGTCACTCTTGATGAGGGAACTGGTATCGTCCACACATCTCCTGCCTTCGGCGCTGATGACTTTGAAATGGGAAAACAGATGAACGTTGACCCTGTGAATCCAATAAATCAGTCTGGAAAGTTTGAGGACCCGAGGCTACCATTTAATGGCCTATTCTTCAAGGATGCCGATGTTCCAATTTTAAAAATACTTAAGGAGAAAGGGCTTGTTTTTAAGTCTGAGAAATTCATCCACACATACCCTTTCTGTTACAGATGCGGGAGCCCTCTCCTTTATTACCCATTGAAGGCGTGGTTCATAAAGGTTTCACTGAAAAGGAATCTCCTCATAGAGAACAACCAGAAAATAAACTGGATGCCGGAGCATCTGAGAGACGGGAGATTTGGAAATTTCGTAGCAGAGGCCAAGGACTGGGCCCTAAGCAGGAACAGGTTCTGGGGGACACCTCTTCCAGTCTGGATCTGCGAGAATAACCATATGAAGATAATAGGTTCGAGAAAAGAACTTCAGGAACTAGGTGCATACGTTCCAGATGATCTTCACAGGCCATTTATTGACAAAACAGTGTTTCCGTGCCCAGAGTGCGGCAAAGAGATGGTGCGCGAACCTTATGTTATAGATACCTGGTTTGATTCAGGGAGTGCATCTTATGCAGCAATGAATTACCCTGTCAATAAAGGTTTCCAGCAAGAGAGGGATCTTCCCATAAGCTTCATAACTGAAGCCATAGACCAGACACGGGGATGGTTCTATACTCTCCATGTAATAGGAAGCCTTCTCTTCGGGAAAAACACCTATGACAGTGTTCTTTCCATTGATCATATATTAGACGAGAATGGAAGGAAAATGAGCAAAAGCAAAGGAAACTCAGTTTATGCATTGGACTTCATTTCCGAGTTTGGGCCTGATCCAATAAGGATGTTCTTCCTCACTGGAATCCCGTGGCGCTCAAAATCCATAAATAAAAAACTTATAAATGAGTTGAACAGGAAAGTATTGTTGACTCTTACCAATGTCTATTCTTTCTTTGAATCAAATGCCAATCTGGACGGCTATGTCCCAGGAACTTCTGAACTCAGACCTTCAAATTTCCTTGACCGCTGGATAGTTTCCAAGGTGAACTCCTCACTTTCGGAATACAGGGAAAAAATGGACAATTATGAGATGCATTCTGCTTTAAGAATTACTCAGGAATTAGTTGATAATCTTTCCAATTTCTATCTCCGCCTGTCAAGAAAAAGGTTCTGGGATATCACACAGGGAGAGAGCAAGGTTCAGGCATATAATTCGCTATTCTTTGCCCTTAACACTGTTTGCTTCATGCTTGCCCCCATGGCCCCGTTTTTCTCTGATTACATATTCACAAAACTCAATCCAGTAAAAAGAAGTGTTCATCTTGAACTGCTTCCTGAACCTGACAAGTCAATGATCGACCCGGAAATAGAAAAGTCTGCAGAGTACGCGTATGCAATTCTTGAAAACGTCAGAAAAATGAGGCAGGAGAATAACATCAAGGGGAGGCAGCCTGTCAAGGAAATACTGATATCGGGGCCCTCCGATCTTCCGAAGACCACCATAGAAAGTATAGGGGACGAACTTAACGCAAGAACTGTGAAAATAATAGGAAAGGAGAAAAGGCCGGTACACCTTTCAGCCAGGCTTATTCTCAATAAGGCTGCACCGGTCCTTAAAAGAAAGACTTCAGAAGTGGCAGACTACATAAAATCAGCCTCGGATGATGAGATATCTCATATCATCAATGGGAAACCAATTGTGATCAATGGCGAAACTGTGCCATCAGAATTCTTTGAGGTCTCAGAAGAAGTTGAAGGAAACTATTCCATGTCGACTGACGGCGCCCTTGGAATCACAGTATTCATGAGCCTGGATATGGACAGGGACCTCGAAATAGAAGGTTTCTCCAGAGAGATATTGAGAAGGATACAGGTAATGAGGAAAGAGATAGACCTGCAGTACGACGATAACATAAAGGTAGAGGTAAACTGCGACAACTCCACCTGGGAAAAGATAGAGCCAAAACTTTCTTGGATATCGGCTGAATCGCTTGCACTCTCCATAAAAAGGGGAGACGCAGAGGGTGGAAAGGAGTGGGATGTTGATGGTGAATCCCTAAAAATCAGAATAGAACCTGAAGAGAGGGTCAGTGTTGAATAACAACAGGGCTTTTATAGTTGGAAGATTTCAACCTTTCCATAAAGGTCATCTCGCAATAATCAGAGAAATTTTGAAAGAGACGGAATCCATAATCATCGGGATCGGCAGTGCCCAATATTCCCACACCCTGAAAGACCCATTCACAGCAGGGGAAAGGCACATAATGATCTCAAGCACCCTTGAATCTGAGGGAATCTATCAGTTCTACCTTGTGCCAATTGAGGATGTTAATTCCAATCCACTATGGGTTGCACATGTAGAATCACTTACCCCAAGGTTCAATCAGGTCTTCACAAATAACCCGCTTGTTAAGAGACTGTTCTATGAGAAAGGATATTCAGTGAATTCCATGAACATGATTAATAGGGATTCCTGGTCAGGAACCAGGATAAGGGAAAAGATGCTTCATGGCCAGGACTGGAAGTCGGATGTCCCAGAGACTGTATCCCAGATAATAGATGAGATAGATGGTGTAAGCAGAATCAGGGACCTGGCATTCTCCGACGAGAATCCCTGAGTCTACCCGTATATTATTTTCTCTATGATCTTTGCGTCTCCAATTATGTGTGGTATAAGGACATACTCATCGGCCTGATGGGCGACCTCAGGTTCTGTTGTGCACCATACAGCAGCCTCTATGCCTCTTCTTCGGAAGAAGGCTGCGCATGTTCCCCCACCTATTCCAATAACCTTTGCCTCCTTGCCTTTTACTTCTCGGATTGCATTCTTAAGTATCCTGACGATGTCTGAACTCTCATGTGTGGGCAGGGGGGCCTGTTCCCGCTGGAAGAATTCGTAACTGATTCTTGCCTTTGATGTTTTGTGGAACTCTTTTATCTTTTCATCAATGAAATCTGTCACAATGTCTAGATCATACTTAGGAAGAATTCTGCAGTCGTAATACTGTATTTCCGTACCTGGAATAGTATTGACGTTGTCCACATTCTTCTCCCTTTTGGTTGGTTCGAAGGTTGAATACGGAGGGGTAAAAATTGCATTCTCTTCGGCAAATCTCTCGTGCAGGGCCTGATCCAGCATCAGGAAAAACTTCATTGACTCCCTGTTTGCATTTATGGCCATGAATGGCTGGCTGGCATGATACTGCTTGCCTGATACTTTGAACTTTATCCATAAAATGCTCTTCTCTGCGACCTCGATATCTGTACCATCACTGGTGCCAGCATCGGGAACAAGAACCAGATCATTCTTGGTGAAGAGCCCTTTGTCAAGAAGGAAATCTATCCCATATTTGCTCCCTACTTCTTCATCGGCAACGAAAACTATGCCGAGATTGTATTTCAGGTCAGTTTTTCTCAGCTTTTTGAGAAGAAGCAGTGAAAGAAATACAGCCTGTCCATTATCGGATGTGCCCCGTCCGTATATGCGATCCTCTTTAACGGTGGGCTGGAATGGATCAAATGTCCAGAGAGCCCGGTTTCCGACCGGAACTGTATCAATATGGGCAACGATCCAGAATGTCCTGTCCTGGTTTCCCTCTTTTACCACAATGCTGGGCCTTACTACATTGTGCGAATCCCGTACTTCGTATCTGTTTACATTCCTGATGCCCATATCCCTGAGAATTTCCATCAGGACCTCAGCCCTCTTGCCTTCACCTTCACCCCCTGATTCCGGAGATATTGCCTGAACTGGAATTATCCTCTTTGCTAGCTCAATGATGAATTCACTGTCATCTGTAGATTCTAACAGATTCATAGGGTACATAATGAGGATTGGTTTATAATTGCTTCGTGATTTAAATTTCATAATAAGGGCTTACCCGATATTTCATAACTGTATCCAGAGATTTTTTTAACATACCCGGCTGGGTTTTTCTGTTACCTTTTTAAATTGGCTAAAATTGTTAATCGGGCTATGTGAAAGATTAATTAAAAAAACGGAGTTATGGCAGTTAATGGAGAACAAGAAGATTGACTTCAGCTCCTGGTACAATGAAATCATAGATCTCAGCGGGCTAAGCGATAAGCGGTACCCCATAAAGGGAATGAATGTATGGCTCCCCTACGGCCTTAAGGTTATGAAAGGCATAGACCGGATAATAAGGGATAATGTGGACAGCTCCAATTTTCAGGAGGTGCAGTTCCCGGTACTTATTACGAGAGACCAGCTGAGCATCGAATTTGAACATGTGAAGGGCTTTGAAAATGAGGTATTCTGGGTAACCCGTGGCGGCAGAGAACCTTTGGACGTGGAAATGGCCCTCAGGCCAACCAGTGAGGCGGCCATGTACGGCATGTTTCAGCTCTGGATAAGGGCCCATACGGATCTTCCTCTGAAGATATATCAGATAGTCAGCGTATACAGATACGAGACAAAACATACAAGGACGTTCATTAGAATAAGGGAAATTCATTTCTTCGAAGCACACACTGCCCATACAGATTATGAATCTGCAGAGTTACAGATGGTAGAATACAGGCAGATATGGGATCGAATTAGTGATGAACTCTGCCTTCCATTCGTAGTTGACCAGAGGCCAGACTGGGACAAGTTCCCGGGAGCAAAGTACACGCTTGCATTCGACACGGCAATGCCCGGCGGAAGAAGCCTGCAGATAGGAACTATACATCAGTATGGGGAAAACTTTTCCAAAAATTATGGTATTGAATACCTTAAGGAGGATGGGACACATTCCTATGTTTCACAGACAACATTCGGACTGAGCGAGCGTCTTCTGGCAGCGGTCATCGGCATTCATGGAGATGATACTGGACTGATATTTCCGCCATCCATTGCCCCTGTTCAGATCGTCATAATTCCAATTCCTTCAGAAAAGGCAGACACCGGTTCATACTGCCTTAAGGTCAGCAATATACTCTCCGCTGAAGGATTCAGAGTCCACATAGACAACAGAGACAACTACACACCAGGTTTCAAATTCAATGAATGGGAAATGAAAGGGGTGCCCCTGAGAATAGAGATTGGCGCCAGAGAGGTAATGGATAATAAAATCACAATGAGACTGAGAACTGGAGGGGACAGAATAAAATGCAATATTACCGATCTCCCGTCAGAGGTTTCCAGGGCGCTTGCATTATTGAAAGATGAACTGAGGCGTAAGGCGTACGAGCATTTTGAACGAAGCATAGAGGATGGGGATTCCCTGGAAAAAATAAAGGGAGGGGAGAAAATGTTCAGATTCTTCTGGTGCGGTTCAAAGGAATGTTCAGACAGGATTGAAGGTGAAACTGGAAAAACAGTTCTTGGTATGCAGAAGGAGAATGAGAACAAAGGAAAATGCCTGATTTGTGGAAAAGAGGGGAGATTAGCCACGGCTTCAACACCTTACTGAGGAAATAGAAATGCGTGTTATGCTCGTTGCATTTGATATGGACGGAGTTCTCACATTGGAGAGATCCAGCTGGGAATTTGTCCATAGATATCTGGGCGTTGACAATTCAGATAATCTAGAATTATACAGGAAATCTGAGATATCATACAGGGAATTCCTTGCAAGAGATGTGAGAAGATGGCTCGAGGTCAGGCCTGATATGACCACTAAGGATCTGGACAAAATACTTTCAGGAATAACTGCAGTTAAAAACCTGAAATCATCTGTGCGGGCTTTGAAAGATGCCGGGATCACATGCGCCATAATATCGGGAGGCTTGAAGCCACTGGCGAGAAGGATAGGTACTGAATCAGGGATTGGAATAGTAATGGCCAATGACATCGTCCCATCTGAAGATGGGAGACTGACGGAAAACGGCATTATAATGGTGGACCCAAAGTCAAAGGATGTTGTCCTGCGTGATATACAGAAAAATACCGGAATAAAGCCAGATTCAACTGTCAGTGTAGGTGATTCTCCGGAAGACGCAAGGATGTTTTCCCTTTCAGCCAGCTCAATATTTATAGCTGATGGAAGAAAAAGCAGTGGTATATTGGCCACATCAGTACTTCCCCCGGGAGATCTGAAGCCCGTGGCAGATACAATTCTTGAATGGAATTCCCAATGACATTCTACTCTAAGGAAAAATAAATATCCTCATCCAATAAGGGATAATGGAAAAACTTGATCCCACTAGCCTTCAGCCTAAATTGAGCTCTGGCGTGGCATGCATAGATACGGTTATGGGTGGAGGGATTGAGTCAGGAGTTATTACAGAAATATTCGGGGAGGGCGGTGCAGGAAAGAGCAATCTTGCTATGCTGTTCACCATCTCCGCCATCAGTTCTGGTAAGAAGGTAATATTCCTGGATTCAGAGGGGTTTTCCACGGAACGATTTCTTCAGCTAAATTCTGGCAGAACGGATAATATGGATAACCTTCTTCTATACAGGGTATCATCTCTCGACGATCAGGAAGTTTCAATCATTAAGGCCTCCAAGCTTACCGAAAAGCCTGGGGGTGTGGGTGTAGTTGTCATTGACTCTTTCACAGAATTCTTCAGGCTTGAGAATTTTCAAGACTACCAGAGCAGGAGTTCAGCTTTTCAGCGCCAGCTGAACATTCTCACCGGCATAGCCGTCAGAAACTCAATTCCATTGCTGCTTACGAACCAGATATATCAGGATCCAGACTCGGGGAACCTTCATCCTTTTGGCGGGTTCCTCATGGATCATCTTATGAAGGCAATATTCCGGGTTGAGAAAACTGCGGGGGGAGGCAGGAAGATAAGTGTTGTAAAGCATCGCTCTATTGCGGAAGGGAAGAGTGCTGTATTCAGATTGATGGAATATGGAATTTCCTGTGAGGTGCCCTGATGGGGGTAGATATTTCTGACATCCTCATTAAACATGAGACCAGAATAGAGGATCATTCCGGAATGACCATGGCCGTAGACTCATACAACATAATATACCAGTTCCTTAGCAGCATCAGGCAGCCAGATGGAACGCCCCTTATGGATAATGCCGGAAACGTTACATCTCATCTGTCCGGCCTGTTCTACAGATCTGTTAGCCTCATCTCTGCTGGCCTCAGGCTGGTTTACGTACTTGATGGCAAGCCCTCAAGCCTTAAGGGGAACACACTTGATGAAAGGAGGATGATGAGGGAGAAAAATATTATGGAGCTGAAGAAGGCAGAGGAGGCTGGAGATGAGGAACGCATACGTTCCCTGTCTGGTAGAATTAATTTCCTTACACGGCCAATGATAGATGAGTGCAGGGAACTACTGGAGGCTATGGGCATTCCAGTGGTTCAGGCAAAATCAGAAGGAGAGGCACAGGCATCCTACATGAATGCGCAGGGAGCAGTCGACGGAGTTATATCGCAGGATTATGACTGCTTGCTTTTCGGGGCCAAAAGAGTTTTCCGAAATATGACATTCTCAGGAAGAAGAAAGGTTCCGGGGAGAAACTTCTATGTCAATGTCAGGCCAGAATACATTGATCTGGAGGAAAACCTTTCAAACCTTTCAATTGACAGGCGCCAGCTCATCTGGATTGGAATGCTCACTGGCACTGACTTCAACAGGGGTGTACAGAGAGTTGGAGCAAAAACCGGACTAAATCTGATACGCAAGGGCAACACTCTACGGCAGATTCTTGACATGAAGGGTGCCAGTATAGAAAGCCTTGAAGATGTGGAAGACATTTTCATGAACCCACCGCATGAGGAGTGGGGCGAACTCCAGCATATGCCACCGAACAGGGAATCAATCATGAAGATACTGTGTGAAAGGCATAATTTCTCACAGGAACGTGTTTCTCCATACGTTGATACCCTGTCCAAACTATATTCCAAAGGTGCACAGAAAAGCCTGGACAGGTTTTTCTGATATCACTATTGCTAGCAAGTGTCAACCTTATATATTGAAATTATGTTAGCATATTATTCATGAGAACTCTCATTGACGTATCACATGTTTCAAAGAAGAGCAAATCCCTTAGAATTACACTTCCGAAGAAAGTCATAGACGAATTGAGAATCCAGCCATCCGAGATACTTGGATACTACCTTGAGGATGGCAAAATAGTGCTGGAAAAACTGAAATAGATCCTATATCATTGGGGATATTCTCAGAGTGCATTTTCATCCGCTGCCAATGCTGCCCTGCCTTTTTCCATCAAACTATTTAATGCTGCTGCTACTGCCTTCTTAAGGTCAAGGGGATGAATCTCACCCCTTTCATACACTCCACTGAATTCAGCGAAATCTTTGAATCTGATTGCCCCTCCTTTTGAAGGAGGCCGGGTTATTTCTATTCCATCTTCGGAGTAGGGAAGAATTATGTATTTGAGTATGTCAACAACAGGATTTCCGGAGACCTCTTTTACAGGGCAGAAAGCGGAGGATATTTTTCGATTTACATCTGATTCACTGTCAGTCATGAAAATAGCTGAATCGGCATCACTCTTAGACATTTTCTTGAATGGATCCATCCTTCCTGTGCCTTTTAGGCTTTCCAGAAGATTCCCATGAACAGATACTACCTTCTTTACACCCATTCTTTCAGCAATGTCTCTCTGCAGCATGTGGGCATGCCTCTGATCCATGCCTCCGAGTGCTATGTCAAAGCCGCTGTAAATTATGTCCGTCACCTGCATAAGTGGGTATATAAATTTGCTGAAGTCTCCTTCCGCATCCTCTTCTGTCCTGCCCATTATAGGAAGCGAACGCTTAAGCCTGGAAAGAGTGGAACTCTTTGCAACCTTTATGAGTGTTGTCCAGTATTCTCTGTCATTAACCACGTCTGTAGCCCATTTGAATTCAACATTTGACGGAAGGCCGTAAGCCTTCATGCAGCGCTCTATCATTTTTCCGCTTTCGCGTATCTTCTTAAGGTCTCCCCCCAGTTTGTCGTTTATCTGTGAATGCAGATCAGCCAGCAAAACTGTAACTCTGACACCTGCCTCCGCCAGTTCCTTGACCTTCATGGCCCAGAGTATACCTGTGGCAATGTGCGGAAGTCCGGATGGCTCAAAACCAATGTATGCGGTAGATGAATCTGGATCAAGTTTCTCTGCTTCTTCTACAGTTACAACCTCAGCCATGTTTCTGGACAGAATATTGACAGGGAACATTTCCCCGCTCTATCGTTTTGCTGTAATTAAATTTTGCAAACATGAATCCTTAAATGAGCACCTGAAGCATTTGCCTGGATTATTGTGATTTCTTTTCCCGCTCATATCACTGCCCCTCATTTCATTGACGGTTTTAAGAAGTTTTTCCCTGAGCTCTCTGGAATTTTCTATCCTGAATTTCTTTCTTCTGTATTCCAGAATTCCATGATCGATTCTCGATTCCGGGAAATTTTCCTCAAGTATCAGGAAGTATGCTGCCATCTGAAGCAGATGGCCACTTCTTGGCCTCTCAGCATCAGTGCTCTTGTATTCAAATGGTATGAGGTTTCGGCCTTTGCGCATTATCATATCAGGCTTGCCTGAAATTCTGTACCTTTGGCTAACAATGATTCTGCCTCCAGAGGACAGATCGCTGTAAATCCTTCTGGACCCAGGTTCAGGGCTTGACTTTCTCAAAAAGTAATAAATAAGGTACAGAATAATAATTGAAAGTAGAAGAAATACTGGCAAAAATTGCCCGTTCAAACCAATCCCGCTAACATCAGAACTGTTGTTATTATGAGGATAGCCATTAGAATGACCATACTTATGGAAATTGCCCGGGCATACCGGAACTGCCTTTCTTTTTTCTGATGACTTGTTATGCCCTTTCTTATTCTAACAGAAGATTTGGAAGAATGTGGAACTCCTGCCCTTTCCATCTCCCAGGCCACATTGCAGAACTCATACTGTGATATCTCAGATGCAGGTATTATCCTGGTTGCATTATCAGAATGTTCAATCATGGATGTCATCTCTTCAACTCATTGTTTACCTTCACTTTTATTGGGCCGAAGGGATATTCCTGCTCTACATCAATCTCCCTGTCGCGGGCAAGAAACATACAGTAAACAAGCAATGATTGAGCGGTAACTCCTGGATGCGCTGGGATCCTGTCAATATTTAATGACTCTGCATTAATGCTTTTTATGACTTCCAGAATATCCCTGGCCTCTTTTTCAGGCTCTTCCGGATGAAGCTTCTCGAAAATGGAATCTATGTCTCCAGTGGAGTGTTCAACTTCAAACCTTCGTTCATGCCGTTTTTTCCCGGAATACTCATAAGCATCCTTCATCACGTCCAGGAGCTCGACAAGGAAAACCTTTCTTCTTTCGCTATGAATTACTGGTTCCTTTAACTCCAGTGGATCTTCCTGATGCTTGATGCTGCCCCCTTCTTCAGATTCAATTTCTTCCGCCGATTCTTCT
>JAKAAJ010000022.1:0-14394 GCA_021802365.1 Thermoplasmata archaeon
CGGAAAATTCAGCAAGGAATCTCATTGCAAAGCTTTGATTGAATCATATCAGAAGTCTATTGAGTCAATTTCTAGATGAGCCTTGATCCTGCATTTATGACATAAAATTGTTTATGCCGTGAGCCGGGATTGAACCAGCGACCTCCAGATCTTCAGTCTGGCGCTCTCCCAACTGAGCTATCACGGCGTAAATCAGGGATTGTTTTACCTTATTTAATTATTGGTCTCTCCGGAAACATTGAGTTTAATGTGAAATGCGAAATCACAAAGGGGAATTATTTATACTGTTTTATCAAATCTCACTGGGCAATTTCAGATGGTGTCTCTGAGCATTAAGAACCTGAAGGAGTCAGGAGCCGAGAATATAATCAAAGCGGCCACCCTGTTTTTTCAGGCCGGAATTATGGCCATAGTATGGGTATCCATGCCATTCGCAATAGAGGCTTTTAGGGGAGGATTGTATCTCATAGGAATAGCGGCATCCATCGGTATATTCTCTCAGACACTCTTCAGAATCCCACTTTTCTTTTATCTGGAAAGAGCTGGCAGAAGCACCATTCCCAGTGTTTCCCTGATCATTTCCGGTCTTGCCCTAATTATTCTCACTCTCTCCCAGAATTTTGCAACATATGCAGTTGGGTTTGCCATTTTCGGTTTCTCATCCGCGATGTTCACCCCAATGACCGGACTCAGGGACAGTGGCGTAACAATATACAAGCCGCTCAATGATATTTACAGCATCCGTGTATTTTCCACACTTGGAATTTTCGTGCTGCTTGGTCTTTCTGCCATATATGGGGGGTCAATTGACGGGCTCTATGCAATTCTCTCCCTGTTTGGGCTTGTGACCGGCCTTTTTGGACTGATCCTGAAAAGCAACAAAATTGAAAGAGAATATTCCTCCGGTAAGCATACACCCATGAAGAAGTTCTTCACCGGTGGAAGGACATACCTGAAATCCTTTGATGACCTCAAAAACAGAAGGCTGACCTTCCTTGTTCTGATCACTGACATTGGAATATTTCTCTCAATAACGATGACATTTCCGTTCATTTCATCAATTGGTTCCATTGATGGCCTCTCCAGATCTTATGTATTCCTTATATTCGCCCTCTTTGCTGTTGGCGCGTTCTTCCTTGAAACATACGGCAGAATACTTCAGCTGAAGGGGATTTCCAATATCCTGTATTTTGCTAGGCCTATGATATTACTTATCTCGTTCCTTCTTTTCTCTCTAGCAGGGATATCTTCACTTTTTGTTTCTGGACTCATATTCATATTCATCTGGCTCTCAAGCGATCGTCTATCTGCTGGTTCACTGCCATCTTATGTTGATCCTTCAGATGCAAAGAAACTCCCGAAAATGGAGACAACTTTCCTTGTTCCTCTCAGTTTTATAGTCCCACTTTTTGGCTCTCTTCTCTGGTATCTTTCCCCCCGTACACTGTTCGCTTTCGCGCTTATTCCACTTTCTGTTTCTGTGGCTATTGCTTTTGTGATTGAGGAAAGATTATGGTCTGGTCAAAATATCAGGGGAAAACCGGCAAAAGATTTCCACTGATCATTTCTCCTCTTTTTCCGGGTGAAAATTAATTAATGCTTCTGGAAACGAACCATTTTCCTAATTTAAATTTTAAAAAAGATTTTTTAGTGATAAGCGGCTATACATTCATGGCAGAAGAATTCAGGATAAAAGAGACAGAATCCACAATAAAGACACATGACGGGACAGACCTGAAATATTTCTCAGCATGGCCTGATGATGGAAAGAAACATCCGGGAGTTATGGTTGTAATGGAGATATGGGGGCTTACAGATTTCATCAGAAACTTCTCCAGAAGACTTGCCAAAAAAGGTTACATAACGTTCGCTCCACATCTCTATTCAAGACCTGATCAGATTGATCTTTTCACAGAAGAGAATATAATGGATGCCATGAGGCCTTTCTGGTCTCTTCCTCCAGAGAAGAGAGGTGACCAGAATGCAGTGAATGAACTTCTTGCAAAATCCTCTGAAACCTCCAGGAAGATTGTCCAGAAGGTTATGTTCAACAGGAAGGAGACAGAGAAGGATATGATTAAGGATCTTGAGGCTTCATATGACCATTTCTTTGACCAGAACAAGACAAGAAAGGGTATAGTTGGTTTCTGCCTTGGAGGAGGCCTTGCATTCCAGGTGTCCACACAGAAGCATTTTGACGCCTCTGCAATATTCTACGGAGCAAATCCCCATAATTTAGATGACCTTGCAAAGATAAAGGGCTCTGTCCTTGGGATATATGCCGGAGAGGATGGCTCCATTAATTCCGGACTGCCCGCTCTGATTGAAAATGTCGTGAAGCACAAGAATGATTTTGAGATGAAGATCTATCCCGGAACATATCATGCTTTCTTCAATGATACCGGAATGAGTTATCACAGGGAAGCTGCAGAGGACGCATGGGACAGGTTGCTAACATTCTACAGGAAAAAACTGGGTGAGTAAGATGCCTGAGGATGAGGGAATCGTTGATGGATGTTTTCTGACCTGGGTTCAGGTCACAGACCATTTCAGAGACCGTGGAAAAATCACTGACAAGACTAAAAACTTCAGGGAACCTGAACATTAATTTTCGTTTCATGCACATACTACCATAATTTTTATATATTCTAAGGATTAAACATCTGAATCATGAATACAGAAAGACTTGAATACGGAAGCATGGGTGCCGGACTGATCATTGGCATATTGCTGCTCGTGCTCCTTGGATGGATTCCTTTCGTAGGCTGGATTGTTGCCGGCCTGGCAGCTGGACTTGCTGCAAGAGGAGCCATGAGGGGTCTTTTCTCCGGCCTCATAGCTGGAGTTATAGTATCAGCTGTTCTTATTGCCGTAATTCTGTTTGTCAACGTTGGTGAGATCAACACAATATTCAGCTATTTCGGAACAAGCTCTGTTGTAGTTTCAATCTACACTGTTCTGATGCATCTGGAGAACTACAGCTCCCTTGCCCTCATAAAGGCCATTGTAATAAATGGCATAGCCATACCGGCAATCGGAGGGCTGGTGGGAGGAAGCATACTTTCAAGAGGATATATGGTTGTGGAGCAGGAAGTGCAGGAAGAGCCTGCACCCTCACATGCCCAGGTTGCAGCAGAACCGGCAGGAAAGGAGTAATATTAAAGAAATCCTGACCTGCTCCCGAAGATTTTCTCCGACAGCCTCAGATTATCATACTCCCTGTCCATCATCATTATTGAAAGCCCGTATGAGTCTCTGTAGAACTTTTCAACTCCGAAGTCCTCAAAGTATCCGTATCCACCATGGTACTGTATCGCCGCCTTTGTTGCCGTTCTTGCAAATTCAGTGCTCCTTACCTTTAATTTAAGGGCCTTATCGTCATCTATGGACTCCATGTTGTCCAGATAGAACTCCATTATCTCCAGATCTGCCATGAGTTCCGATATCCTTCTGGAAACCGGGCTGTAATCCTTTAAGCTGTGGTCGAAAGTTTTCCTTACTGTCACGTATTCAGAGACTTTTCTGAGCGCCCCTCTTGAAATGCCAAGTGCTATTGCGGACACTCCAGGGTCCATGGAGGAGAGTATTTCCTTCAGTAATTTTCCCTTCCATCCATCCACTACTGTAAAATCGGCGGAGTCCACGCTGACATCCCCGTTCCCAAGGCCCCTGAATGAGAGGGGTTTTCTCTCCTCAAGAACCTTGATTCCGGAAAATACAACAGCTGCGGAATCCTCAGAAATCGGGGCAATGAGGATGCCAGATCCTGGGGAGGGCAGATTCTTCAATTCTCCTTTTATTCTTCCGCCAGACTCCTTCAATCTCTGCGCGGGAACTCTGTCCGATACAAAAGATCCCGGAATACATGTTACTTTCAGGTTCCCCTGTGCCACTTCCTGCATTTTCTCTCGTGCGGAATTCAGCAGGAATGGCCCGGCAATTGAGTTTGTGATGAGAAGCTTTGCAGCTGTGGATGGGCTATATGAGGCAAACACTTCCAGCATGGTGAAAAATGATGATCTGTCTATGCCAGAACCCCCATACTGTGGATCAAACAGCGCACCAAGGAAACCCTGAGATGCCATTGCCCGCAAAATTCCATCATCCATTCCTTGTCTCTCAATCTCCAGAGCTCTACCGACAATGCTCTTCTGGCAGAACTCCTCCACTGCGCCCCTTATCAGATCGGAATTCTCAGACATATTACATCTGCCCTCCTTTAAGAAAAGTACGCGCTATGACAAGTTTTTCAATCTCGCTGGTCCCCTCCCAGATCTCCATGATCTTTGAATCTCTGAGGAATCTTTCCAGATCGCCATAGAGACCTGATTCACCTGTTATCTCCATTGCCTTTTCACAGGCAAACACTGCAGTCTCGGATGCATATGCCTTAGCCATGCTTGTTATCTCAGGCTTTGGCTGGAAATTGAATAGATAGGACGCGGCCTTGTATGTAAGAAGCCGGGAAGCCTCTATCCTTGTTGCTATATCTGATAATGTGAACTGTATATCCTCTGTTATCTCCGATTCCCTGCCGCTATCCTTCATCTCCTTAAGGTAGGCCAGAACATGATCCATGGCACCCTGTGCTATTCCTATGGACTGTGCTGCCACGTATGCCCTGGAAATATTGAAGAATGTCATGATGTAGTAGAATCCTTTTCCTTCCTCTCCCACCAGGTTTGAGGATGGAACCTCCACATTGTTCAGTATGAGCTCTGCTGTGTTAGTTGCCCTTACACCGAGCTTTCCGGTGAGTTTATTTCTGGAGAAACCTTTCAGATTACCATCAACAACGAGAACACTCAGTCCATGATGCCTCTTGCTGTCCGGTCTTGATGTTCTCAGGAGCATTACGAAGAAATCTGCAATCTGACCGTTTGTGATGAACATTTTGGAGCCGTTTATGATATATTTGCCTCCCTCAAGTTTTGCCTCTGTCTTGAGGCCTGCTACATCACTGCCTCCACCCGGTTCCGTGACTGCAAGTCCCATTATTGCCCGTCCTTCCTGGACCGGTTTGAGATATTTTTCCTTCAGCTGGTCCGAGGCAAATAGCATCAGTACCTCTGAACCGAAAAGGCTCACTGTGGCCGCAATGCCTATTCCCGGATCCACTCTGCATAGTTCCTCTATTGTGACAAGCATTGACCAGGGATTGGAGAAATCCACCATCCTGGATGCCATTGCCTTCTTCCATACCTCCTCCGGAAATTTCTCCTCCAGATCATATTTTCTTGCCAGTTCAGGTGTTATGGCAGATAGGGCGAAATTTCTTGCATTCTCTCTGGCTTTGTTTATATCCTCAGAAAATTCAAAATCCATCTACTCACGCTCCAGCAACAGTGAATAACCCTGTCCACCACCGACACAGAGTGTGGCAACACCTCTCTCCTTGCCCTTTTCCTGGAGCTCTCTAGCGAGTGTTCCCGCAATCCTTGCACCAGTTGCTCCAAGAGGGTGGCCTATTGATATTCCACCTCCATGAATATTCACCTTCCCATGATCAAGGGATAGCTCCTTCATGGCATTCAGAACAACAACGGCAAAAGCTTCATTGATCTCCCACAGATCGATGTCGTCAGCTTTCAGGCCATTCCTTTTCAATAGTTTTTTCGTGGCCGGAACCGGCCCCTCCCCCATTATTGTTGGATCAACAGCTGCCCATGCAAACCCTGTCACTTTGGCAAGGGGCTTAAGACCGTATTCCCTGAGCTTCCTTCCTGACATGAGTATGTCCATTGCTGCTCCTGCGTTCAGGGGTGATGAGTTACCTGCTGTTATGACCCCATCACTTTTGAAAGCAGGTTTAAGTTTTGAAAGCCCCTCCAGTGTTGTTTCAGGCCTTATGCTCTGGTCCTTGTCCACAGTAGCCATTTCTCCGTCTCTTTCAACTTCTATGGGAAGTATCTCCTTACCAAGGTATCCCTCTTTCTGAGCCTTATCAGCACGCCTGTGGCTCTCTGCCGAGTAACTGTCCATCTCCTCTCTTGTTATGCCTTTCATTGCAGCTAGCTTCTCTGCAGTAAGACCCATGTTGTATGAAGTGTTCATATCATATTTCCTGTACTCAGGCCTGAGAAGAAGTTTCAGATTTGGCTTGAGGGCATCATTGTTTGAAAGCGGGACATGTGTCATATGCTCCATTCCTCCCGCAATCACTATGTCTGATGCCCCTGTCATGATTTCCATGGCTCCAATGGAGATTGCATTCAATGATGAGGAGCAGGCCCTGTCCATAGCCATGGATGGCACATTGAAGGGAAGGCCGGCCATGAATACCGGGTGGCGGCCACCATAAAGCCAGTTCTCTCCTGTCTGCAGGGCACAGCCCACGATCACGTCGTCAATTTCCCCTGGATTTATCCCTGTCTCCTCAACAGACTTCTTAATGAGTGTTCCAAGAACCTCATCCATTCTGACTGAATTGAAAACATCCTTTTCGGGATCGTTCGGCCTTGACCTGGAAAAGGGGCTCCTGCTGAATTTTACAAGATAGACATCGTTTTCTTCGGACATAAGATCAACATACAATGATCAATACTGAATAGATAACACTTTCAGGTACTGAGGCATTGTTAATGCCTGCCGTGTATTCCAATGTCACATGAAACTTGGAAAAATATAAGGCTGTGGTTGTCCTAAAGAAAGTGAGGATACCTATGCCATACAACGTGATAGTGCTAATCAAACAGATACCGGACATAGATCAGATGAAGACCAATCCCGGGACGGGAGAACCTTTGCTTCAGAATGTCCCGCTGAGAATGGAGAACCTCAGCAAGAATGCAGTTGAGGCTGCAGTCAGAATCAAAGAGAAGAATGGTGGAAAAGTCACTGTCCTCTGTTTCGGAACGGACAAATCAACTTCTGTTATGAAGGAGGCATATGCAATGGGTGCCGATGAAGGGTATCTGATTACAGGATATCCCGGAAACTATCCCTCAGTCACAGCAAAAGCCCTTGCTTCAAAAATCAAGGAAATTCCGCATGATCTTGTCATACTCGGGAATCAGTCTGCTGACAGTTACACCGGTCTTCTTCCTGGAAGCATATCCGCAATTCTGGGAGAGCCACTTCTGGGTAATGCTGTAGATATCAAACTGCAGGAAAAACAGGTTTCAGTAGTTTCTGCACTGGAGGATAACAATCTTGAGATAACAGCTGAAATGCCTGCAATAGTATCTGTTGCTCAGGAGATAAACGAACCAAGACTTCCACCTGTTCTGCAGATTATGGCAGCCGGGAGGAAGCCCATAAATCAGAGTGCTGCTTCGGATCTTCAGGTGCCTGAGATAAGGACACTCTCAAACAGAGCACCGAAGAGTGACCGTAAGAGGATTGTGTTTGAGGACCCTGCCAAGGGTATAGAAGAGGTTTCAAAGGTTATCAGGGAGGCGATCAGATGAAGGTGCTGGCATTTTCGGACAGTAAAACTCTCCTGGCGCAGATAATATCCAGATTCCGTGATGATGCCGAAGTTCATGCCCTTACCAATGATACGGAATTCACTGCGAAATTCGGTGCTGCCAAAACAATTGGCATGAAAGGAGACATACTTTCAGGGTCAGTTGCAAAGGCAATTGAGAAGATGCAATCAGACGAAGGATATGATCTCATTGCAATCGGATCCACAGTCACAGGAAGGGAGGTCGCCGGAATGCTTGCAACGATGCTTTCACTCCATGCAGTCTCTGAAGTGAACTCTGTAAATTTAGATGGGGGAAAGATAACAACATCAAGATTCTTCTACGGGGGGAAAAGTCTTCTCACTGAGGAGTCCGGAGGGAAAATTGCTGTTCTTGCCCCGGGTATTGCAGAGGCAAAGGAAGCTCCAGGGAAGACTGATGTCTCTGAGATTCAGCTTGAACCATCTGCAGTCAGGATAGTTTCTAAAACTGACAAGAAAGGAGGCTCAGTAGACATTGAAAAGGCCCAGATCATTGTTTCAGTGGGTCGTGGCCTGGGCAAAAAGGAGAACCTTGAGAAGGTTGAACCGTTCGCAAAGGCAGTCCATGGCGAGATTGCAGGGTCCAGGCCAGTATGTCTTGACTATGGATGGCTGAGCGAGGACCGCCAGGTCGGCCTTTCCGGAAAAAAAGTGCAGCCTAAGCTCTACATTGCCCTTGGCATATCCGGCCAGATACAGCATATAGCCGGAATGAGGAATTCCAAACTTGTCATCGCTGTGAACAAGGACAAATCTGCCCCAATATTTGAAGAGGCGGACTACGGAATAGTTGGAGACCTCTTTGATGTAATAGCGAAGCTGAAAGAAAAGGTGGCCCAGTAAAGGTGGCCCCAATTTTTTTAAATCAGTATTATTCTATCAGATTTTCACTTATAAGTTCCGCAACGTCTTTTATTTCCATCTGCCCGGATTTTTCAGTTCCTGAGAGGGCATCCTGAAGCATTGGCATGCAGAAAGGACAGGCGACTGCCAGTTTCTTTGCGCCAGTTTCAAGTGCCTGCTCTATCCTGAGGGAACTGACCTTCTTCTGTCCCTGTACCTTGTACCAGTAATTTCCTCCACCGGCCCCGCAGCACATGCTTTTCTCCCTTGATCTTTCCATTTCCACCAGTTTTCCAGTGGAACTGACTATGCTTCTTGTGTTGTCAAACTCTCCATTTATCCTTCCAAGATAACAAGGATCATGCAGTGTTACTGTTTCCTGATTCTGCTTGACCTTAAGCTTCCCTTCCTGCACAAGTTGAGCAAGGAACTGGCTGTGGTGGACAACTTCAGCCTTGAGACCGAATTTTGGGTATTCGTTCCTGAATGTATTGAGGCAGTGTGGGCAGGCCGTCACTATCTTTTTTACATTGTTTCCGGTGAATGTCTCCATGTTCTGAAGGACAAGTTCCTGGTATCTGCCCTCCTCTCCCATTCTTCTGGCTGTTTCTCCGTTACACTTTTCCTGTGAGCCAAGTATTCCGTAATTGACTCCTGCCTTGTTAAGCAGATTCAGAATGGTTCGTGCAGTCCTGTTGTCCCTTGGATCAAATGCACCCATGCATCCCACCCAGTAAAGGACATCTTTGGAATCATCGAATTTAGGTGCAATCTCAAGAAGTGAGTCCCTGTCTGACGGGCTGTTTCCCAGGGGGTTCTGCGTATTTGTAAGGTTATTGAAATACTGAGCAGTAAGTTTATCGAATCTGTTCTCCATAACAAGCGTCTTTCTTGTCTCCATCACAAAGGAGTGGGGA
Organism: Thermoplasmata archaeon; assembly: GCA_021802365.1. The sequence goes on from JAKAAJ010000022.1 coordinate 9,211, forward strand.
TCAATGAGGACAGGGCATTCCTCAACACAGGCCTGGCATGTGGTACAAGACCATGCAGCATTCTCTGTGAGAAGATTTGGGACTATCTCGACATCGGTGTATATGCTCTTTTTTATATTTTGAACAAGGGCCCGTGGGCTCAGATCTGTTCCTGAGAGAAATGCCGGGCAGGCCCTCTCGCATCTTCCACAGTCAGTGCAGGCTAGGGCATCGATCTTCGAAGGGAGAGCTATTTCACCAACGTTTTTTGTGCCAACCTTGAAATCAAAGTTTCCTGATTCAAGAGCTTCAGAGAGGACAAATGGTGTAGGCATTTCCCCTCTCTTCTTTATCCTCTTCGAACCGATCATTGTCAGAGACAGTATCATGTGGGAAAGCTTTGAGAACGGCAGATATACAACAATGGCAAAAGCTGTGAGAACATGAATGATCCACATCCATCTGTAAAGGGCTATTCCTGTGGAGAGCTTCAGACTGAACAGACCATAAAAATAGCTCAGCCCCCATTCCACGAATCTGTATTCATCATATGGAACTCTGGCCAGATACACTTTTAGTGCACCCAGAAAGAAACCCTCCATGGCCAGAAGAAGAAGTGAGAGGAGTATTACATAATCCTCATTCTTTGTATCCAGCCTAGTCTTCTTTCTCAGCCTCCGGTATATTCCCATACCTATTCCTGCGATAAGAATGACTCCACCGATATTTGCCCAGACTTCAAAGTTGAGATAGAAGTCTCCCACAAGAATACCGTGGCCGGTAACTGTCTTTAGAATGTCGTGTGAGAGGAAAATCAGCGATGTAGCTATGAAGAGTATGAGTATCCCGAAGGATATCATCAGGTGCATAATTCCTGCGTACCTGTTTTTCACTGTTTTTCCATGAAAGAAACCATAGCGGAAAACCTGGGATATGATGTTTCTCCAGTTTGAGGTGAAATAACGCCACATCACCCCTGCATTTACCCCCAGTTTTGCATAGGTGCGGTACCACCATATTATTATGAATGCCAGTGCGGCAAAGGAAATAACATAGTCCGCAATGAGCTCCTGCGTGTTTATGAAAAACAGAGTCTGGCTGGCAATAGGTACTGTCATCCAACCCAGATTGGAAAAGCATTATAATGATTATTCCTAAATTGCTGCCCGATGAATCAACTTAAATAAACAGGAATCCGATCATCATCCATGAAACCTGTAGAGGTTGACAACAGCGCCGAATACAAGAAAGCAAGAAAAAAACTTGCAGTTGCTGTTGCTGCTGTTTTTGCAGCAGTCCTTTTGATACTGATAATTGGCGGATTCAATTCTGCTGGTACTGTGAACGTTCTATGGATCAGGGCCGGCGTCAGTGCAAGTGGCGTCACCTATACATCTGAAATACAGGAAAACATCCATACTTTAAGGAAAGACGGTATAACAACATTCTCATTCTCACTTTACAATCCGTCGGGCCATACTATGAATATAACATCCATATCTTCAGTTTCCTCCGGCTTTACAATATTATCAAGCAATTTACCCCTGAACATTTCTCCTCACAGCTCAGCTCCTGTAAATATTGAAGTCAGGCTACCTGGAGTCACCTATGCAGGTGACCTGAATCTAACATTCACATAATCCTGAAATTCCTGGCCCTATTGCCAGCTATAAATATCTTCATTGCTTGATTAATTTTGATTTCATCAGCATGAGAAAACAAATTAATTTGATGTTCATACAGTGTATGTTAATAACAACCTGGAAAGTCATTCAGGTTAACAGTTATATTTATTATCTCAGTAATAAAAATAACTCTAAAAATGTCAAATCTGGAAGATTATAATATCAGAAATCCATTATGGATAGTGCGGCCAGAATATCTCAAGGTTCCATTGCCCTCCGGGGAGAGTTATGCCAGAATCCGGGAGACTCTTAAGGTCAGAACCCTGTATACGGTCTGCGAAGAGGCAAGATGCCCAAATATTGCAGAATGCTGGGGTGCCGGAACTGCAACTTTCATGGTTATGGGCGGGAACTGTTCACGTGGCTGCAGATTCTGTGCCGTGACCCATGGAGGAATGCAGCCTCTTGATCCACTGGAACCACAGAAAGTAGCGGATTCTGTCAGGATAATGGGGTTGGATTATGTAGTGATCACCTCTGTTGACAGGGATGATCTGGATGATCAGGGAGCAGGACATTTTGCTTCTGTTGTAAAAGCTGTTAAAGGCCTGAATGTGAGAGTTGAGGTCCTCATACCTGATTTCCGTGGTGACCATGAACTGGTTGAGAGAGTTGTCCTTTCAGGGCCTGATGTGGTTGCACATAATATTGAGACTGTCAGAAGATTGACACCGATTGTCAGGGATGGCAGAGCTGGATATGAACAGTCACTTTCTGTTCTTCGCGAAATTAAGAAAAGGCACAGTGGGATGATAACAAAGTCTTCTATAATGCTGGGACTGGGAGAAACCGATGATGAGGTGGAGGAAGCTCTCCGGGATCTGAGGGAAGCTTCTGTGGACATAGTGACAATAGGACAGTACCTCAGGCCCTCAAAGAAACAGCTTGAGGTTGTGGAATACTGCCCTGTGGAGAGGTTCAGAAAACTGGAATCCACTGCATATGAGATGGGTTTCTCGTTCGTGGCTTCTGGCCCCCTTGTTAGAACATCATACAGGGCCGCAGAAGCCTGGTCAAAGAGGAGGTTGGAAAATGTCTGAGGAGATAATTGAACATGGTGAAAAGGAAAGATTGATCAGAGGATTTGGAGCAATGGTGCTGGCAAGAACCCTTGACAACAAGATAATGACTGCACAGCGCCAGGGAAGGGTTGGCTTCTTCACACCAACAAGCGGGCAGGAGGCAGCACAGATAGGCCTTTCCATGCACCTGCGCAAGGAGGACATCATATACCAGTATTACAGAGATATGCCGATGATGCTTCATATGGGTGTTCCAGTTGACATTATTATCAATCAGATCTACGGGAATAGCTCCGATATCGCAAAAGGAAGACAGATGCCCAGCCATCTTCTTGCAAGAAATTACAATTTCATGTCCGTCCCAAGCCCTGTTGCGACAAATCTCCCTCTTGCAGTTGGGACTGCATACGCAAACAGATACCTGAAGAAACAGGGAATAGTTGTGGCCAGTTTTGGGGACGGGTCCTCATCCACTCCTGATTTTCATGCTGCAATGAACCTTGCAGCTGTGTACAACCTTCCTGTTATATTCTTCTGTGAGAACAATGGCCTTGCCATTTCTCTGCCAACTGAAAAACAGACAAAGGTAGAGATCTGGAAGAAGGCGGAGGCATATGGAATGCCTGGCATTCTTGTAAATGGCAGCGATATGATTGATACATACGAAAAGACAAGGGAGATGGTGGAATATGTTAGGGAGGGTAAAGGCCCTGTACTCATAGAGGCAAGATGTCCCAGAATGGGGCCCCACTCAACATCCGACGACCCTACAAAGTATCTGACTGATATTGTTAAGGAGGGCTCCGACAGGGATCCTCTTGTCATTACACAGAAGAGGCTTATTGAGATGGGGATAATCACTGAGCAGGTTGCAAGTAAGATGAGAGAGGACTCACAGAATTTCATAACATCAAGATTCGATGAACTCGAGAAGGTTCCACCACCATCCCCTGAAACACTATTCGATGATGTATATGATGAGCACACCTGGATTATTGATGAGGAGAGAGGTGATATAATTGGCAGAAATTAACATGGTTCAGTCTCTCAACCGGACTCTTGACATGAAGATGGCTGAGGATAGCAGTATAATCCTCCTTGGTGAGGACATAGGAAAGGATGGTGGAGTATTCCGTGTTACTGAAGGTCTGCAGGCCAAATACGGTGAGGAAAGGGTTCTGGATACGCCGCTTGTTGAGCTTGGTATAGTGGGAATGGCCATAGGCATGTCCATTAATGGTCTGAAACCCATTCCGGAGATACAGTTCCAGGACTTCATATTCACAGCATTTGATCAGATTGTTAATCAGATGGCTAAGATGAGGTACCGATCGGGAGGGACAATAACTGTTCCCCTTGTATTGAGAACCCCCTACGGCGGAGGGATACGAGGTGGCCTCTACCATTCGCAGAGTGGTGAGAGCTATTTCGTGCACACTGCAGGATTGAAGGTTGTTACCCCGTCCAACCCGTATGATGCGAAAGGTCTCCTTTCCTCATCACTGGACTCAAAGGACCCTGTTATCTTCCTTGAACCCAAGAGACTCTACAGATCAGGAAAGATGGAAGTACCTGATGCAGACATAAAGGTGCCTCTGGGTAAAGCAAAGCTTCTGCACGAGGGTGACAGTGTATCCATCATAACTTATGGCTCCATGGTCCCCACAGTTATGAAAACAGTTACAGAAAATTCACTTGACGCAGATGTGCTTGATCTCAGGACACTGTCTCCACTTGACAGAGACGCCATAATTTCCTCTGCCAGGAAAACAGGAAGAGTTGTTATTGTGCACGAGGCTCCGAGAACACTTGGAATGGGAGCTGAGATTTCCGCACTCATATCGGAAAGCTCCATAGAATACCTCTATGCACCTATACTCAGGGTGACAGGCCCTGATGTGCCTTTCCCTTACAGGCTGGAAGACCTCTATCTTCCAAATACCTCCAGGATACTCAGGGCTGTAAACAGGGTGCTGGAATTCAGGTGATAAACATGTATCAGTTCAAACTTCCGGATATTGGAGAGGGCGTTTCAGAGGGTGAAATAGTAAAATGGCACGTTTCCGAAGGAGACACAGTGCACAGGGACCAGGACATGGTTGAGGTGATGACAGATAAGGTAACTGTCAGGATATCATCACCTGTGGAGGGAAAAGTTAACCGCATAATGTTCGCGGAAGGACAGATTGCAACAGTTGGTTCACCGCTGATAGAGATTGATACAGGTGAAGAGCAGAAGTTGGAGAATGAGAAACCACCATCTGCTGATGAACATGTTTCTGTTCATGAAGAGCTGGAGACACCCCACCCTCATGGAATGATACTTGCATCTCCCGCTGTAAGGAGGATTGCAAGGGAGAGGGGAATAGACCTTTCAGTTGTAAAGGGAACAGCAGAGAACGGCAGAATAACGCTGGATGACCTTAACTCCTTCACTCCGGAAAAGCATGATAAATTGGAGAAAGTTGTTCAGCCGGTTCCGGAAAAAGCTGAATCTC
>JAKAAJ010000022.1:14494-15886 GCA_021802365.1 Thermoplasmata archaeon
GCAATGGCAACAAGATTCCTGATGAAACTGAAATCTGCCATAGAGAATCCTGAATATTTCCTGGTCAGGTGAGGGATATGAATTTTGATGCCATAATAATAGGATCGGGGCCAGGCGGGTACGCGACTGCAATAAGGCTGGGGCAGAAGGGTAAGAAGGTACTGCTTATCGAGAAGGACAGAATAGGAGGAGAATGCCTCAATTACGGTTGTATCCCATCAAAGGCACTTATAGAGATGGCCAGCTCCATCCACTATCTTAAAAACATGCCCGGTTTCAAAGGTGATATGAATATTGATCTTGCAGCGTGGCAGGACTGGAAGTGGGGAATGATCGGCCGTCTGACCGGAGGCGTTGAAACCCTGTGCAAATCATACGGAGTTCAGATTGAGAGGGGGACGGGAACCATAATTGACAGAAATACGGTAAGTGTAGATGGCCGGAACTACACCGGCGATTATCTGGTCATAGCAACAGGATCATCCCCTGTAAGGCTCCCTGGAATGGATATGGTGATGCAGAACAGGGACATACTTGACCTCAAGGAACTGCCAGAAAGCCTTGCAATTATAGGGGGAGGATACATTGGAATAGAGCTTGGAACGGCCTTCGCTAAGCTTGGAACCAGCGTTACAATAATTGAAATGATGGATCAGATACTCCCCGGTGTTGACCGGGATATAACAAGGCCAGTCTCCAGAACCCTGAGGGAACTCTCTGTGGAGGTCCTCACTTCCACAAAGGTTGAGTCCGTCAGGGAGGAGAACGGTTTCGTACTTCATCTCTCATCCGGATCAGATATTCATGCAGATAAGGTGCTTCTGACAGTTGGACGGGTTCCAAACACATCAGGATTCGGCCTTGAGAACCTTGGCCTGGAAATGGATGGAAAATTCATAAAGACTGATTTCAGGAAGAGAACCTCCATTGATACTGTGTATGCACTTGGAGACGTGAGCGGTGGCCCAATGCTTGCCCACAAGGCTTTCTACGAGGCTGAAATAGTTGCAGACAACATATGCGGTGAGGACAGGGTTGTTGACTACCATGCAATGCCCTTTGTCATATATTCTGACCCTGAGATATCCTACACCGGCGATATAAAGGGAGAATTCAAATCATTCCCACTGGGTGCCAATGGACGGGCCCTTGGAATGAATTCCTCAAACGGTTTCTACAGGATATACTGTGACAGTTCCGGAAATGTTAAGGGTTCAGCCCTTGTGGCACCACACTCATCCGAAATGATAGGGGAGATGACTCTTGCTGTTGAATCAGGACTGAATGCCATGGATATAGGCCTTACGATTCATCCCCACCCAACAATATCTGAGGGCCTGATGGAGGTGGCGCAGGGTGTCTACTCTAAACCTCTGCACTTCAAACCTAGGG
>JAKAAJ010000086.1 GCA_021802365.1 Thermoplasmata archaeon
TATATTTTCTGTATTCATCGAGTTGATGGTTATCAGGCCATTCACATTGAAAAAGCGTCTGTAGTTAATCTCATGATTCGTGCTTCTCCAGTTTCTGAGGATGTAATTCTGGGAATCAAGGATCTCCCTTTTCAGGTCATAGTTCAGTTCAACCTCAGTCTCCGCTTCACCGGAAGGTAACTCATCCGGGGAATTGACTGCACCGCCCTTCAATATCTCTTCGATTAGCCTTGCTGACTGCTCAGAAACAGGGAGAGTATTGTCGTAGTATCTTATCTTGTATTTTGTTCCACTTTTAACCACCCTTATCTTCCCTATTTCCCTGTCATAATCGTCGGCAAGTATAGGACAGACTATCTTTCCTCTGAAAAACGGGCTGTCCCAGTCTATGTCAAAAAGATTGCTGTATTGTGAGGATCTTCCCTTTTCAAGAATGTCATAAAGATATATGTTCTCAGTGGAGAAGGCCATGTGGTTCGGAACAAAATCCTGAATCCACCCTATTCCGTTCTCATCAAGTTTCTTTCGCAGTTTCCTGAACCCTTCCTCGCCACCAAGTTCAGGATTTATTTTATCTGGAGAGACCACATCATAACCATGAGTGCTCCTGCTGACCGCTTTCATAATGGGAGAAGCATAGACATGGCTGATGCCCAGACTGGAAAGATATGGTATTGTCTTTTCCGCATCACTGAATGTGAATTTTTCTGAAAACTGGAATCTGTATGTTGCCGATGGTATCTTCAAATTTGTCCTTTCTTTAATGGTATCCCGTATTTATCTCTTGGCAATAGGAATCAGCAGTGCTCCTGACCCCCAAATATGGAAAACAAATTAAATTTGCACCCAATCAGGGAAAGTGTCTTCTGAAGCTGATCCGGCAATACTTGTGGAGAACCTTATTAAGTCCTATGATGGCAGGAAAAATGCTGTGGATGGCCTGAGCTTCAGGGTTGACAGGGGAGAAATATATGGCCTTCTTGGAAAGAATGGTGCGGGTAAAAGCACAACAATCAAGGTTCTGACAACACTTGTCCCGCCAACCTCAGGTAAGGTCTCGATATCAGGAATTGACGTGGTGAAAAGGCCCAACCTCATCAGGAAGATAATAGGTGTCGTACAGCAGGAGGAGGCCTTTGACTTCACCACAGTTGAGCAGAATTTCCGGATATACGGTATGCTATGGGAGGTACCAAGAGAGACGGTGAAAGCAAGAACCGAAGAACTTATTGAACTCTTCAATCTTTCAGAGGTAAGGCGGAAGAGAGTGTTTGAGCTCTCCGGGGGACAGAAAAAAAGGCTGCAGGTTGCAAGGGAGTTCATACATGACATGGAAGTTCTGTTCCTGGATGAGCCTACAGTGGGAATGGATCCAATAATGAGAAGGTCTGTGCTGGATTTCATCTCTGATAAGGCAAAACAGGGCCTGACTATACTATTTACCACACAGATTCTGGAGGAGGCAGACTACATCTGCAGGCGAGTTGGTATAATTGACCGCGGCAAGCTTGTTGCAGAAGGAAGTTCTGATGAACTCAAAAACAGATATGGCTCTTCCAAGAAGCTCTCTGTGAAGACATCCAGAGACCTTACCAGTAATGAAATGGATGAATTCAGGGGTCTGATGAATTCCATTGATGGAATAGATGACTTCAATGTGGGGCACAACGAGATATGGGCAATGGGCAAACAGATGAACAGGGCAATGAATGAAATCATGCGAAAGATGGCATCCCTGTCCATAGATGTGGAACAGGTGAATATGGACACACCTTCCCTGGACGACGTCTTTCTTGATGTGGTGAAAAGATGAGAATTCCTGCATTCATCAGGCTTACAATAAGAAATGTAAGGGTCAACACTGACCCGGGAACAATGCTTTTCATGCTGGGTCTGCCGGCTTTGTACCTGGTTGTCCTTGGAATTATGTTTCAGGGAATAATACCATCCATTGATATACACAATTCCTCCATCTCCTATACAAAATTTCTTGCGCCGGGGATAGTGGGTATGCAGGCCTTCACCGCTGGAAATATCGGGGGAGGAATGCTGTGGTCTGACAGGAGATGGGGGATGTTCGAACAGTTGCTTGTCGGCCCCTTCAGGAGATCAGAGTACCTGCTTGGAATAATGGTGGTATCCATAATATTCTCGCTTGGAGGAAGCGCCATAATGATCGCTCTTGCAATATCCATATCCGGATCGTTTGCTTTCTCAGCAGTCTCCGTTGGATATCTCATATTGATTCTGGTTGCCGGGACAATCTTCTTCTCATGCCTGTTCCTCATAATCTCAATACTGGTCAGGACAATGCAGGCCTACAACACTATAACCATATTTCTATTCTTCACACTTGACTTTGCCAGCACTGCGTTCTATCCACTGACCTCAGAGACACCGTTTGCACTCAGGGCTGTTTCTGATATCAATCCCCTGAGTTATGTTGCCAATGTTGTCAGGGACGCGATGGTATATGGAATATCAACACAGACAGGATACCAGACCCTGATTGTCCTTCTCCTTATGTTCGTGTTTTTTGGGATATCACTGTATCTTTACAGAAATGTCCAGACTGGGCTTTGAAACACAATACACGCAGACAAGTTTGTTAGAGGTTACGCCGCTGGTCGGATTCGAACCGACGACCGCTCGGTTAACAGCCGAGTGCTCTACCAGCTAAGCTACAACGGCAGGCTGAGAGTGGAGAGTCCAACAATTATCTTAAGATTTTCGCTCTCCCAACATTATGTTGGGTTCTGTAGAGAGTCATAGTAAGCCGGGCATGCCTGAATTGGTCCGGATGTCCTGGCAGGGTCCCCCTGTTTCTTCTCTGTCCCGCACCCCTTCAGCATCGATAGTTCAGGATACCGTTGCTCCCTTCCGGTCCTGGCGGGATTTCCTGGCAAACCAGAGGCTGGGATTCCTTCGATTCCCAACCCATGGACCTACGATCCAAAGGGACAGAACTTCATTGCCTCCACAGGGCCTGACAGAAGTCCGGTTGGCCGCTCCAGGCTGTCGCCCCCGCATATAGACTTCGGGTAACAGAGAGTGCCTGACTCCCCGGCCTAGCCCGGCTCTTTGAAATGAATAACTTAGTATAAAACGTTTGGTGAGTTTTCATCACAGGGATGAATTCCATGGAAAGGCATTTTACTCCTTGAAGCATGGGAAAATGTGGAAAATGTTCCAGAGAATGTTGTGCTTGAGGTTTTCAGAGAACTTTTCCCTGGATCGGAGGAAACAGATATCAGAATGTTCTCCAGTGGTTGGAACAGTATTCTTTATTCTATTAATGGGCAGTACATTGTGAAATTTTCCCGCGATGAATATGCATCAGATGATATGAAAAGAGATATAGAAATCACAGGGAAAATAAGGCCA
>JAKAAJ010000087.1 GCA_021802365.1 Thermoplasmata archaeon
TCTCAATGGATTACATGCTTGAGGAAGGCATTCTGATAAGAAAGGCCACCGTGGAAAAATTGCGTGGTGTATCCATAGGAAGTACTCCTGTTTTCTTCTATTCACTCGAAAATGGAAAGTGCCGTGCATTTTCTAAGGAGACAATAATGTACCCGGAGGGGAGATTCAACAAGCCAGTATCACTCAGTAAGGCCCTTTTTGAAGTTCCTCTGACCACTTCTCAGTTTGAAAAGATTACCCCGGATAAGTCATCTAAGGTTCCGCTTGGTACACTGATAATGCTTCATCGCATGGGAACTTCCCCGGCTGTGGATGATATCCTGAATCTTATGAAGAATAACCTCATAAAAAGTGCCATTCTTCAGGACAGAGGCGTAATGGATGTTACATCAAGCAGCTACGAAACCTCAAGGGTTATGTCAAACAGCCTGGAACCGGACTCCTTAAAACATTATATTACCGCTGAAAAGTCTAAACGTTCAAATTCCTTCGTCATTAATCTCGAGGGTAAGGGCATTCTAGAGGATTTTCCAAATGAGGTTATTGATTTCTTCCTTTCTTCTTCGTCCAGACCGCACCTTTATTTCTTCTCCTATGACTTCATGAGGTTCACCTACGGTGAGAATTTCTTCGGAGATCTTATGAATCTAGTAAATTCAATTAGAACAACGGGAGCAATATTCCTGATTGTCGATGACGATAGCTATTCAAAAATAAGCCATTATGCTTCATTTACAATTCATTTCCGCGATATTGGAGGGTATATTTTTGTAAATTCTAATGAAAAGGAATCATACCTTTCCTCTGTCGTTTATGATTCTGATGGATGGCCGGACATAGAATTGCATCAGGTGGTTTAGGCTTATTTTATCTCAAGTACATGAATATCTGAGATGGACATAATTTTGGCGAAATCGTCTTTCTCAATTTTCAAATCCGCCATTATCCTAATTGCTATGTCGCAGATAATTCGGAATACTGTCACCACCGAGCTGCTGAAATCTGTTCCAGTAAATTCGGCAAGGGTTTTCAGACGATTTCCGCTAATGTCGAATGTTACTTTTGCAGTACCCTGAAGTTTCATATCAGAAATGATGGATGACCTGCAATTTTCAAGCATTCTGGAGCCACCCGCACTCTCAGATGATATTACATAATCCATTAAAGGCTCCGGAAGTACCAGCGTTCCACTGGCCCTTATCCTGATTGAATTCATCATTTGCCATAGATTAAATTCCCGTATGAAATTAACGTTTCATGTTTCCCACTCAAAGGCTCAGAAGAAACAGAACAGATGAAAGGGTAAGAAATCTCTTGGCCGAGAGCAGGCCTGACAAGTCAAAAATGATAATGCCTGTATTTGTCAGCGAAGAAGCAACTGAACCAGAACCAATAAAAGGGATGAAGGATATTTTCAGATATCCGCTGAATTTGGTCGGAGAATATTGCAGGAGGCTCAATGAATCTGGATTAGGAGGTATACTTCTCTTCGGAGTTCCTTCAAGGAAGGATGAGATTGGATCTGAAGCGTACAATGATCATGGTGTGGTACAGGAAGCTATCAGGAAAATTAAGGGTTCGTCCGAAATACTGGTGATTGCAGACCTCTGCATGTGTGAATACACCACCCATGGACACTGCGGGATTTTGAAAGAACATACCGTTGATAACGATCTGACACTTGATTCCTATTCTAAGATTGCAATCTCATATGCACAGGCTGGTGTGGATATAATTGCACCCAGCGGAATGATGGATGGGCAGGTTTCCGTTATTAGAAAAGCACTAGACTCCAAAGGGTTTTCTAATATTCCAATAATGAGTTACAGTTCCAAATATGCCTCATCATTATATGGGCCCTTCAGAGAAGCAGCTGGTTCAACACCCTCATTCGGCAACAGGAGATCATACCAGATGGACTATAGAAATTCAAGGGAAGCCTTAAGAGAAAATAGCACTGACGAAATGGAGGGTGCTGATATACTCATGGTAAAGCCTGCCATATTTTATCTTGACGTAATATTCAGATCCAGGCAGAACACAAATCTCCCGATTGCAGCATACAGTGTAAGTGGCGAATATGCAATGGTAGCCAATGCTGTTGAATCAGGCACACTATCAGAGGATTTCATAAATGAGGCACTTACAGCCCCATTCCGAGCCGGTGCTGATATCCTGATCACCTATTTCGCTGAAAGCTATGCCAGAAGTCACTGATGGCTTTGCACCTAACTCAATCGTATTTATATCATTTTATAATCATGTTTTGGTGATAAAAAAATGCCAGTTCATCTAGGACAAAAAGTGCCGGACTTTACCGTGAACACAACCCAGGGGCCCCTGACTTTTTCGGACCTAAAGGGAAAATGGGTTTTGCTATTTTCGCACCCCGCAGATTTTACCCCTGTCTGCACGACAGAGTTTCTTGGCTTTACCGAAAATTATGAAGAGTTCAAGAAGCTCGGAGTAACCCTTATAGGGCTGAGTGTAGACAGTATATACAGCCATATAGCATGGTTGAAAGATATAAAAGAGAAATATGGTGTAGAGGTCCCATTCCCTGTAATTGCGGATATTGACAAGGAGGTTGCCCAGGAGTTCAACCTCATGGACCCGAAGGTAGGAACAACAGTAAGAGGAGTATTCCTTATTGATCCAAACCAGACTGTGAGATGGATGGTTTACTATCCCGCTGAAGTTGGAAGAAACATGCGCGAGATACTCAGGGTTATTAAGGCATTCCAGTTCAACTGGGACAAAAAACTAGCAACAGGAGTAAACTGGGAACCTGGACAGGAGGGTATCGCATCTGCACCTAACACCCTTAAGGGGGCGCTTGAAAGGGAAAAGGAGCCTGGTGCAGAAAGATGGTACCTTAAGAAAGTCAAGGCATGAAGTATGGTTGACTGTGCGATGTTCAACATCAGCCTGAAGGGTATTCACCCTTCAGTGATCTGTGTTGAAATGGACAGAGTCGGAAGCGCCATCGATAATCTGCAGGAGGTTCTTACATCAGAATATCCTGAGGAGAGCATGCAGGAATTCATTGAAGCCTTTGCCAGAACAGATGAGGTAATGCCAACAGACAAGACGCTTGGGTTTGTTGTTGCAAACAGCGAAAAGAAGGCAATCTCTTTTTCTTTTGCCAATCTGAAAAGTGAGTGGAAGAGACTCATCACAAACAAATCGGAAACATACAGAAAATTCGGCTACGACGTTGAAACTGACCTTTAACACACATTTAGGAATGTTTAAATAAACATTTTTCATTTCAAAATTAATGTTTGACAGCCCAATCGACTGGATTATAATTATCGCGGTCGTCC
>JAKAAJ010000023.1 GCA_021802365.1 Thermoplasmata archaeon
TTCGCTCAACCTTTTCTGCAAATATCCCCACAAATTCAGATGAGGTTGAACGTATTTCCACCTGAATCTCGGCCACATCAGGAATAACATTTGTAGCCTTTCCACCCTGTGTAATTATCATGCCAATTACAAGGTGCCTGTCATTTTTGGCCCAGCCCCTGAGATTGTTTATTGCCATATATGTTGTTACGGCAGCGTCCAGAGCGTTAACGCCCTGTTCGGGTGAATCAGCCCCATGAGCCGCCTTTCCGATGAATTCAAGATCAAGAGTTAGATCAGCGAGAGCTCCAGAACCAACTCCCCACTGATCATCTGGATGAAATCCAAAATAAAAGTCAACCCCATCTGCATATCCTCTGTCAGCCATTATTGCCTTGCTCCCTGCATATTCACCTATTCCCTCCTCAGAAGGTGTTCCCAGAACAGTGACGGAAATGTCCTCGGACATGCGGGAGAGAAGTACAGCGCTGCCAACTGCCCAGGCCGCAATCAGGTTATGCCCGCATGCATGTCCGTTTGGAAGTGCGTCATACTCTGCAAGGAATCCCACAGAAGGGCTGCCTCTGTTTCTGGTGGCCCTGAATGCAGTTTTCATTCCGGCATATGGTTTCTCTACTTTGAAACCTTTTTTTTCAAGGTAATCTGCAAGAATCTGTGACGATTTTAACTCTGAGCTTCCAAGTTCTGCTAATCTGTATATTTCACCGGAAATATCCAGTATCTCCGGCATTATTTTTTCAATTTCCGATTCCGATTCAGACATGTAGTATGACTCCTCATACTGTAATTGTTCATCATTCATAAGTGGTTTTTTCATACATTGGGGTAAGTGGATTATTAACTATCCTTCATGAAATCCGGATCAGAAAATACTATCCAGAATTGATACAGTCCAGGGAAGGACTGTCCGGATAAAGCTTGGCCCATGGTGGGCAAAGAAGTCAAGTTTTCCGGGGGTTTTGAACAGGTGTCCCTGGCGTAATGCAGTAATGTCAGCCCACCCTCTCTTCTTTAACAGATCCAGGACAGCATTATCCTCTACCGACTGATACATCTTCGGCTCATAGATAATGAGTTCCGGATCAAATTCCCTGACATGATCAAAATTCGGCTCTATCCATTCCTTCTTTCTGTCTGTATATGGAGTTCTTATCCCCAGAACTTCAAGCGCATCTGTTATGTATGATTCTGAACCGAATGTCACAGGGCCTCCAAGGTCTATCTCGTAATAACCCCGGATACGAGTATGCCTTCTGATACCGGATATGATCTTGAGAAGCTCAAATTCCATCAGTCGCGCCTCTTCCATGCGGTTCACAACAACCCCCACCTTCGAAACAAGATCAACGATACCGGCAACCGATGATGGCAGTTCAAAATTAAATACTGTAAATTCCTTTTTCAGCTTTTCGCTGAAATCACTCTGAAATCCCGATATGGTCATGATCAGATCTGGTTTTAGATCCCTCAACACTTCCATTCTTGCTGAGCCATAACTGCCAACTTTTCTCACTGAGGAAGTTTCTTTTGGCCTTGCACAGAATGCCGAAACTCCCACGAGCCTGTCTCCAAGGCCCAGCTCAAATAGTATTTCTGTAACAGAAGGGCTGAAACTGATGATTCTTTGAGGCTCCTCGGGAACATTTACCTCATCGCCGGTAAAGTCTCTCATCTTTTCCATAGGGGGTAATGAACATCTGACTTAAGTTTATGAGGCTTTTGCCCCATCAGCTGCCATCCTTGCCCTGGACGGCAGTAAAGGAAGGAAGAAAAGAGACGCCACGGCGAAGATCATCATAAGGTCTATTGAGGTTTTTACACTTGTAATCACAACCAGACCTGTTACAACCGCTGCCCCAACGGCGCCACCAACGGTCTGACCTATGCCCCATACCAGTCCGTTTGACTTTCCCAGCACTGACGGCGGGACAATCTGTCCTACATATCCCAGAAATACAGGGAAACCGCTGTATGCCCCAAATGCATAACAGAAGTAGAAAATTGTTGTCAGAATATAGTTGCCGGTTATTGCAATGAACAGAGCAAAAAATATGGTCGATACGACAAATGATACAATTACTGCGTAACGTCCCCCTTTCCTGGATGTTAATCTTCCGAATAATGGTTGCCCGAAGACCGGAGATATTAGCCCGAGGGTGACTATATAGGACATTATGGTCTTGCTGCTGAACTCGTCTGTAAGATAAGTGGGGATGAATGTTGTTGTGCCCATCAGGAAGAGTGATCTTATGAAAACTGCAGCTGTGAGTATGTAAAGAACAGCCATGTATCTGCTGGATGAACCTTCCGGTATTTCATCACTCTGAACTGCATTTCTCTGCTTTTTTATCTGAGAGGCGCCTCTCCAGGTAAATTTCCTGAACCCGCTCAGGCCGACGAATATTGCAAGAGAAGCTATCAGAATATAGACAGCGTATATGATCATTCCTCTGAAATCTCCAAAGGTTGCTAGCAGAAACACAATTATGGTGGGTATAAGGGCCCTTCCAAGGCTTCCCATTGAACCATTCAATCCCATGGCAGGCGGTGCGCTCTTACCATAGCTTCTGGAAATTATGGCTGCCCCAAGGGGGTGATAAAAAGCCTGGCCAACTCCAAGGAAAACAGTTGCTACTGTAAGAAGTGGAGTCAGGTCTGACCTGAAAATGAAAGGCAGGCCATAGAGTATAACGGATATGCCAAGTATGAATATTCCAAGTGCCATCATCGTTGAATGATTATTCTTCCTGTCAGCATATGATGCAACTGGAGTGCTGAGAAATCCGGAAATAAGATTGAATATTATCACCATGGATCCAAGAAGGAGATAGTTTGCCCCGGGAAATGCCTCATAATATGTTATGAGAACAGGATAAAAGTAACTCGTACTGTCATTTGTGAAATGACCTAATGATGTGAAAGTGAGATCAATGCTCTTCTCCTGCATATTACGGCTTATTGCATTTGAATATTTATTTGCTCTTATCTCTCCTGATAAATTTTATTTATAAACCATCTGACAATTAAAAATTAAAAAAATAAAATGCAATTTAATAATGACACTGTTGAAGATTGCAAAATGATAAACATTAACTGCAATAATTATGCGTGAAGGTTTACTCCCCTATTCCAGATGCAAGTTCTTCCCATCTTACAGGTGTCAGGTTAAGGGGTTTCACCGTTTTTTTCCACAGATAACCATTCCTGAAAATTCTGTCAAGAATGGAATATGCCACATAGGGGGATCCTGTGGCTCCAGGCGAATTGTAGTTCACTATATGCATTGTATGTTCAGTTCTGAATTCCAGAGCTTCCGGAACAAATCCATTCAAGTCAACAACGGAGCCCCGAATTCCACCAAGGCCTCTTTCTCCAATGTAGCTGTTGGAAAGAGACGGCAGATATCTCCTGAGCCTTCCTGCCATGGCAAATCTGTTCCTTGAGCTCTCCCATTCTGTTTCAAGCATTCTTAAAAATTCGGGATTTGCAAGAAGCCTGAATTTGGAATTTATATCTCCGTTATACAATGCATCCATGAGGTTATGCAGGTTCAATCCGCTCCCTGAATATGCACGGTCCTGAAGTATCAGGGACGCATTAGGGCCTATTTCCCTTATGCCATTCCATCTGTTGATAAAATGAGGATCAAGAAAAGGGAAGCCAGGGTACCTTGGCACAGTATAGAGGTTGAATCCGAACCCTGGCGAATATGATTCATCTATGCGCCAGTAGTCGCCTCTGAACAGCAATAAACCATAATCCATTGCTAAGCCCATAGTGTTTGCCAGTTTCAGAGATCCCGTTCCTGTGAGATTCATGAAAAATCCTGTTCTGAACAGTTTCACTCCTTCTCGGGTTCTTGTTGTGAAAAGGACACCGTCTCTGTCCTCCGTTACTGATGTGATTGTATGATTTCCGTAAAATCTGACTCCTCTTTTCTGAGAGAGTTCCAGCAACTTTGATGCAAACATTCCGTAGTCCACAGCAGTATCTGTCCTGCTGAGAAAGCCTGCTGAAGCATTGATTTGTGGATACTCTTTCCTCAAATCGTCGCGCTCAAGAACCACAAATTCTTTCTCACTCATACCATTTTTGACCGCATACTCCGCATACTTTCTGATGGACACTGCTCCCCGGCTGTCTCCCGCTACTTCAAGTGTCCCGTTCTGATGCCATGGCATGGAAAACTCACGGGCAAAGGATTCCCATAACCCGTATGACCTGGATGATGCCTCAGCAAAGAATGGTTTTCTGGAAGGATCAATATAGAATGGCCTGTGTATGACCCCTGTATTTCTGGAACTGGCATGCCTTGCGGCCATACCTTCTCTGTCAAATATCCCGACCCTCAATCCGGCAAAGCGTGATATCAGATACGCAACAGAGGTACCCAGTATTCCAGCACCCGCAATGGCCACGTCCAGTTCTCTATGTACACTTTCAGCCATTCTTATCCTAATGGTGGAATAATGTCAGCAAGTTTAACACTTATCTGACACTTTCAAGTTTTTCCCTGAGAATTGAAGTAACATACCCCTTTGCCTGCTGGAAGCTCAGTTTAGGAGGCATGGGTTTCTCATCCGGATCTACCTTGACAGATAGAACTGCTGGGCCATTTACTGAAAGGAATTTTTCCATGGTACTGTCAAGATCGCTGCCTTTATCCACCGAAAAGCCAGGAATTCCAATTGTTTCTGCCAAAGCCGCAAAGTCAGGATTCAGAAGGTCAACTCCGAATTCAGGGTAACCCATGACCTCTTCTTCAAATTTAATCATTCCAAGTTTTGAATTGTTGAAAGCTATAAGTTTCACAGGCCTGTTGTATTTTCTCGCGGTAATGAGCTCCATGATGGACATTGCAAAACTTCCATCTCCGATAAGGGCAACAACATCACCTGGTGTGGCAAAGGATGCTCCAACGCTTCCAGGAATTCCGACACCCATGCTCCCCAGCCATGGTGACATCAGGAACAGGTGGCTTTTCTTCAGCCTCAGATTTCTGGAAGCCCATACTGTTACGTTTCCAGTATCTGCTATTATGGTGTCATTATCCCGTAGGTGGCGGTTCAGTGATGCAGCCACGGACTCAGGGGAAATTGAATCTCCTTCTGTATTTTCAGCCTCATCCATCTTCTTTATCCAATCCTCCTTAATGTCGTCAAATTTTCTGAAATACTTATCCTGCTTTTCCTTTACCTTTATATTCTTCAGAAAATATTCTGAGGTACAGATGGCATACTCTGCAGGCGGTACTCTTTTACCAATGCTCAGTGGGGCTGAATCTATCTGGATGACCGGTACACCTTCCGGAAGGAACTTAACATAGGGGAATGAAGTTCCCAGAAGTATAAGGAGATCACACCTCTTCACTGCTTCCACTGAGGGTCTTGTTCCCAGAAGGCCAAGTCCCCCAAGGACCAACTCGTTTTCGTCACTGACCACACCTTTCCCGTTCAGAGCAAAAATGAGGGGCGCCCCAATTCTTGAGGCAAAAGCAAGAAGTTCATCCCCATGCCCTCTTGCACCGTTTCCGAACATTATGACGGGTCTGCTGCTTTTATCAATCAAGGCGGCAATTTTAGACAGATCGGGAGCATAAGAAGGAGGAGCAGGAGGATGAAACCACTCCTCACCTAGGGTAACTGATTCCATTTTCAGGACATCTACCGGAAGATCAAGGTGTGCAACCCCTCTTCCAACAACTGCTTCCCGTACTGCACGTGAGGTGAGAGCACCTGCAGACTCTGGGTTCAGAACCCTTGCATTGTAAAGAGAAACATTGCTGAAGAGATCCATTGTGTCAACCTCCTGAAAATAATCTGTTCCAATGAGGTCTGTTTCAATCTGCCCTGTGAGAGCGATTACTGGCAGGTGATCCATCTTTGCTTCATAAAGGCCATTGAGAAGGTGTATTGATCCCGGACCGGATGTTCCCATACATACAGTGGGATTTCCAGTTACCTTTGCCTCAAAGGCTGCCGCCAGTGCTGCACCCTCCTCATGCCTGACCTGTACAAAATCTATCTTGCCGGATGTCCTGATGGCATCCATGAGTGGATTAAGTGAATCTCCGGGAATTCCATATATACGTTTTATTCCCGCTTTTGCAAGTCCGTCTATTATAACTTCAGCCGCAGTATAACTCATGCTCTATCTAGGGAATCATCGTAGTTTAATTTTGTGTTGGCTCCAGAATAGTGTCAGGGCTCCTCCGACTCCTCCTGGAGTCTCATCCCGAACCTTTTTTCAATACTGATGATCCTGCTTTCAATAGATGACATTCTCATAACCGCATCCAGAATTTCAGAGTCAAGGCTCTCCTTAACTCTATTGAGCCTTTCGATCTCCGCCTTAAGTGATTCTATTTCCGTTCTTGCCCTGTCCTCATCCGTCAGCATCGTGAGGAATTTTCTTACGTTATCTGGAGTAAATCTGGAGATTGTTGTTTCCAGTGACTGCTGCACATTCTCCTTCAATGCTTCAAGGATTGTATTCATCAGACTTTCAAGCCTGTCCACAGGAATAGCAACAGAATTTCCTGCGTTAGTTATTCTGCTGTTCTTGCCAATCTTCTCCTCTCTGTCTTCTGCCTTGACAGTATCTCTGTCAGGAACAGTTCCAGGGTTGGCACCGGGGATATCATTCACTGTGTTCTTCTTCGTTGATGCCTCAAGGATAATGCGGCTGACGCTTGTCACAGAAATGCCTGTCTCTTCAGAGATAGCCTTTTTGGATCTACCTTCAGAATGCAGGTCAATGACCCTTTTTTTAGTTTCTAAACTGATTTTGCCAGCCATTATAATCCCGTGGCCATTATTATAGTCATTAGCTATACTTAACCATTATTTATGATGGGACTGTCCCCCGAATGTCAGAATAATCAGTTCCTTTTCAATTGGCCCGTATGGCTGGTCATTGGAATTCAGTTAAATTTATAATATTTGAAGCTGTGAAAGATGCATGCACATGAGTGACATCAATCTCAAGCTTGACAGGAGAATGGTGCTATCACTGAAACAGGACTCAGAACTTGTCAATTTCTCCAAATCCTCAAAGGTTCCAGTACCAGTTTCCGTATTCAACATCGGTGATCATGTGTTCATGGACTCATTTTTCCCAAAGGATATAACAATGGATCAGCACCTGAAGCTGCTTGTACAGAGGATGGAGATCAAAGAACGGAAAGAGTCTTATGTTGTGAGGACAAGGATCAACAACGTGGAGAGCCTTAAGATAATAAATGATCTTTTCAGAATTCCATCAGTGGTTCCCAACAGGATCGACATAGAAAATGGGGCACTTCACTTCTACATGAGATTTCATCACAATTTTCAGGACAATGTTTCTCTGCTTCTTGAAAAATACCTTGAAAATCCTGAAAACACAAAGATAGATTTCCTGGGACAGTCTGACGGGCTGGCTGCAACATTTGCCAGGATAGATAGCAGATATCCACTGTCCCTTGTTTCCTTTGACATGCTGCTGGATGAGGAGTCAAGAAAATCCATTGGAAGCGTTACGGAAGGCTCCATAGCAGAGCTTTCCGCCACTGGAGCTGGTGAGACCGGCTTCAACGCCATACTTTATACAGAAGATAAAATGGCAGAATCAGCAGGGTCCATCAACAAACTTGTTGATGTGGACAACATATATCAGGTCACACTAAGCAACAGAATGTTAACCGAGTTCAGAAAGAAACTGGTGGAGGAACCCATAATCCGGGTTGGGATTTTTATGCGTCTCACTGGTAATCGCCTATCCGTTACTTCTGTAATTCCCAGCATTCAGGTGCATGAATATTACAACTACCTGTTCTGGAGTGCAGAAAAAACTGGTCAGAAGGTCAGCCTGAAATATGTTTGCCCGTATACAATAGAGAATTTTGAGAATATCTGAAAAAAGAGTTATGGATTGTTATAGAAACTATCCATCTCCACTCTGTTTCCTGACTTGTCATAGAAGAAAAGTTTATCCTTCTCGTCAAGGGTCTTCTTGTGGGTTCCATCGCAGAATGGTTTGTTTGCTGATAGCCCGCAACCGCATATGTGTACTTCCTGATCTCCTACCTTCACAGCGTATGGTCTGTTTCTCTCATGTAGAACAAGTCTAGACATAACTATCAACCATCCAGTTTATGATATTACTTAAGATTTTCCAGATCAGGCAAGTAGAGCTGATTTTGAAACTATCAGGGATCAGGAATATAATTTCTTAACTTTAAAATAATTATATTATTAGAATTACAAATGTATAATAAGCCTGAGGTCCTATGAGCAATATGGAAGAAGAGGCAGTTTGTAAAAATTGTGGACATCCAGTTGTCAGAGAAGGTAAATGGTGGGCTCATTATAACAAAGCAAGGAATATGGTTTTAAACAGGTGTATGATAGATCACTGTACCTGCCTTAACCCGCAGGTCAATGAGGTTAAAGTTGAAGCAAAAGTTTAAGCTAAGAAAATTCTCCGAACATCACTTAAAATACAAAAATAAAGGGATTATTATTTAATGTCCTTCAAATATATATTCACAATTAGATGTTATAGGCTTTTTAGATCCATAGACCCGGGCCCATCATCCCCATCATGCCCATTCCCATCATACCCATCATTCCCATGCCCATCATGCCCATTCCCATCATATTTCCCTGATAGGCCTGTTGCTGATGCGCCTGAATGTGTTTATCAAGTTCTTCCTTGGTCTTGAAGAGCATTCCGTCATAGGGACAGATCTGAAGAGTGGGATCTATGGTCTTGACGATCTGTTCCCACAGGCGTTTTTCAAACTCATGCCCTGAATGAATCTCTGCTCCTGCAGCTATTCCAAGTGTAGCTACTCCCTCAATAAGAGGTACAGCAATATCCCTCCCCCAGATTCCTGCATGCAGCTGGACTTCAAATTTGCCCTTCTGTCCTGCAATTACAACGTCCACGTCTCTTACCTTGCCAAGAACAATGCGCTCCCTGCTTGATTTTTTGGCATGGATCTCATAGAGCTTATCATTTTCTTCATCGGAAGTTATAGTGAAATTCTCTTTGGCAAGCAGCTCCTTAACTTTTTCCCTTACTTGTGAGGGGTCTATATCCTTTTCAACAAAACCGTGTTTTATCACAGTACAATAACTTAATCAGAGTTATATAATTTTATATCCTAATTTTCATAAACTTATATTTATTCTTAGAATTTTCTAATTCATGACTTTGTTAATGGCCCAGCAAAATACTGGAGATATTAATAAACATCCAGAATATTCCGTGGAAATTGCGTGAAATCAAATTTCTACTTCCTTATGTTGTTTTCACATCTCTATCTTATTTCTTTGCAAAAAATGGGCTCGCATTTGCGTCACCTCTGACATTTATGGCATTGCGTTATGCCATAGCGGGCCTGATTCTGCTGGCAATCTCCAGAAGAGTAATAATCTCAAAGGATGTTATTGTTCTGACTTTTTTTACAGTTCTGAGCACTTCTTTCTGGATATATGGTCTTTCCTTTGTATCACCATCACAGTCCGCTGTTCTTAGTTACACAATGCCTCTATTTTCTCTGCCAATCGCATTTCTTCTGGTCAGGGAAAGGCCTACCAGGGCAGAGATAGCAGGAATAATTGTGGGATTCACAGGTGTTGCAATATATGGAATCCCCTTATTTCATGGGTTCACGGAAATAGGGTTATTCCTCACAATTGTTAACGCAATTTTCTGGGCAACATTCACGGTTCTTTACAGAAAACTGAAAGATGAGGAACCATACAGTGTCAATGCAACTCAGTTTCTTCTGGGCTCCGTAATGCTAATGGCAGCGTCAGCATTTGACTTCAAACTGAATTTCACATTATCATTTGCTGAAGATCTGATATGGATGGCTACTGTGGGAGGGGCACTCCAGTTTCTGCTATGGAATATGATGATAAGGATCAGCAAGGTGAACAGGATCACAGTACTGGCATTTGCTGTTCCCATGTTTGCGGTTGTTCTGGAGGCATTGATGTTAAGACAGTTTCCATCAGTCTTTTCCATAACAGGAATTGCCGTAATGTTTGCCGGGATTTCAGTTTCAAGACTCCGTGGAGGTATTGCAATTGTAAAGCCTGAGGTCTAAGTTTCAAAAAAATGAAATTCAACGGGGGTATCTTGGACCATGGTGGATGATTCTAACCTCATTGAGGATCACAGGGAACTTGACGTTAAACTGGAGAAACTCCTCGATATAATTTCAAAAGGCGAAATTGACCCTGTCCTTTTTGCACAGATATCAAAGTCTCTAAAAAGGCACATATACATTGAAGAGGAGGAAATATTTCCATCAATTTCCGAAAGAAGCAATGAACTCAGGCAGCGAATTGCAGGACTGGAAATGGAGCATGCATCAATCTGGATGCTCCTTGACAGAGTTGAGAACGAAATTTCAGTCAGGAATGTTGAGAAATCTCCAAAATACATTGAGGAAATATCTTCTATTCTGGTGTCTCACAATGAACAGGAAGAGGATAAGGTATATCCTATAATAAGTCAGAATGAAAAAAATTCACAAAAAAAAATTACTGAATATGAAGTTCCTGAGGGGTGGGTATGCCACAGGCTCAGGAGGAAGAATAAGTGATGTGTAAAATACATAAATCTGTCAGAAATGGTGTTAGTCTGGCTCCTTTTAATTCTTCCAGCATGGTAAGTGGCAAGTTCTACAGTTGCTCTTACCCATCTGATCTTTGAAAGAGGCTGTTTTGAAATAAAATGTTTCTGTCTCTGCGCATTCTGTAAGGCAAAATTCTTTTCGTTTCATTCCCCTGAATTCAATACTCCAATTCTCAGACCCCAGGATGAACTTTCTCACTGTTTTTCCTCACATACAACTGTCTGCAGGAATGAAATATCGTTATGGGAATGACATAATGAGATCACAATGAACTCAGTAGTAAGGGTTAGAATGGAAAACTGTTAATCTCAGATTGCTATTTTTGAATGTGCCTTCGCAGCAATTATTTGATCTGAAAAAAGCCAGGTCCTCACTCAAGTGGCTCAAACCAAATATAGAGGAATTGCAGAAACTTGGAAAAATGGAGATGGAGGCTATGAGTGCCAATGATCTTGATTCTGCTGATGATCTATCGAAGGAGATAGACAGCATTCTTTCAAGGATATACAGAAAGGGAATACAGCTCCGGAATAATGATCTTACTCTGATAGATTTTCCAGCTCTGATAAATGGGCTTCCGGCATATCTCTGCTGGAAATATGGGGAGGAAGATATTCAATTCTGGCATTATCTTGAGGATGGATTCGCTGGCAGGCGTCCAATCACAGGTCAGGAGGAAATTCTTAGCCCGCTCTGATCATCCGGGATACTGAATAATTGAAGTTATAGAAAAATTATACAGGAACCAACTTCAAAATTCCGGAACATAATCCCCGAATGCTACAAGCAGATCCATAATGATTATGGACATTCTGTATCAGGCCGGTCAGATAATTTTGGACCTAAATTAAAGTTATGTTCAATTTTCAGTGAAGAGCTGGCCTATATTCACATTGATAGAAGTCCGACTTGCATTCATACGTATATTCACTTGACTTAATGACCATTACTCAGTATTATTTTGACAATAAAACTGGAATATTCAATAGTTTAACCTGTTACGAACTTTCAAAAAATTTAACCTTACCATTACAGTTTTTATATTGGAGCCCTTTTGGAGAATTGGGTAAAGTTTAGTTATCGTTCTAAAAGGAAATAATGTAATATGTTTGCCCCCTGCATTCAATTGTTTCAGTTTCCATCTCCCTGCTTGTTAAGGACAGCTTTGTTTAATTCCGCTTCCTTATTTTTCTCAGATTCACTCCTTGTTCTTTTTCTAATGGGCTCCCTGAAAAGAGAAAGAACTGCTCCTGTAACTGTTATGGAGAATGCTGCATAGAATACTATGTGCAGTGAAGACATAAACGCCGGTGCGAAAACACCTGGAAACCAGGTTCTGGCCGTAATTGTTGATATTACACTTGTCGGTATTCCTGATGTTACTGAGGAGGGAAGAAGAAGTATTATCTCTTTCATTGGGCTTATTCCAAGTAGTGCGCTGAAAATTGCATCAGTGGGTGCGATCTGTGATGATATTGACTTGGATAGTGATGATGCAAGTCCTGCACTGGTAAGTCCCGAAGATATGGTTCCGGGAAGTATTGACGTCAATCCAAGTATAAGTATTGTGAAGAAAATTCCCATGCTTGCAGTTGTTCCCACGTTTCTCATTGTAGTAAGCATTCCCGAAGCAGATCCTCTGCTTTCGGAGGGCACAGAGGACATTACTGCAGATGTATTTGGTGCCATGAACAGACCCATTCCTGCTCCGAATACAAATAGTAGGACCGCCATCTCTATATAAATGAAGTTGTAGGGGAGTGTTACAAGCAATATCAGTGCTAGCGCAGCTATGAAAAGCCCAAGCGTTGCTATGCCTCTTGATCCATGCTTATCTGAAAGTTTTCCCCCAAGAGGGCCGAATATGCCCATTGCTGCCGTCATGGGTAGCATAAATATTCCTGCCCAGAAAGGTACACTGCTGAAGGAATAACCATGGAGGGGAAGCCATATTCCCTGAAACAGAAGTATAATCATGAACATGAGCCCCATCATCCCCATCCCAGCAACCATTCCTGAAATGCTACCAGCTGAAAAAGCACGTATCCTGAAGAGCTCCAGCCTGAACATTGGCTGTTTCACCTTTCTTTCAACAAACGGGAAGGCCACAAGAAGTGCAGCACCCACTATAAGTGCAGCAATTACGAACGGGCTGTCCCATCCCATAGGACTGGTTTTATATGGAACGAGCCCGTATGTTATGCCTATCAGGAATATGATCAAGCCCGCACCGAATGTTATATTTCCAGGTATGTCAAGTCTCTGTCTTATTTTCGGGGATGTCTCCTTGAGCTTCAAGTATGACCATACAGTTCCAAGAAGACCCACAGGAACACTTACAAGGAAGACCAGTCTCCAGTCAATGGCGGAAAGGATTCCTCCAACAACTATGCCTATGCTCATCCCGGCTGTTCCGGCAATTGCATTGATACCGAGAGCCATTCCCCTTTCCTGCCTTGGGAAGTTATCAGTAATTATTGCGTAACTGTTTGCCATCAGGAAGGAGCCTCCCACTGCCTGAACAATCCTGAACATAATAAGTTCAAGGGCTCCAGTGTCTCCCTTACCTGGAGTAAGAAATAGCAAAACTGAACCTGCTGTGAATATTGCAAATCCCAGATTGAAGAGTCTAACTCTTCCAAATATATCAGAAAGCCTCCCTATAGTGACGAGCAACACAGCAGTGACAATCATGTAGCCCATCAATATCCATAACAGGTAGGCAAATGCCCCAGAAGACAGAGGATTCAGGTCTATCCCCCTGAATATAGGGGGTAATGCAATGATGAGGATACTGGAGTTTATGGTAGCCATAAGAACTCCTATGGTGGTATTGGAAAGTGCGATCCATTTCTCCTGAACCATAAATTCCTTATGGGGCTATTCTATAAATTACTAATCTAACAGAGATATTCACAAAATGATATTCTGGACGAACTTCACATAGGAGTTTCAGTAATGAACGGCATAATTTCAAACACTACCTATCATATTGAGGCTCCATATATACCCATATTAAAATTCAATGAATATTTTCCATACTCTATAAAGTTGTATCTTTCATCGAAAACAGGAATATGACAACTATTGGCAAATGTTTGACCTGGAAGTAAATTGAACAATTCAATTTAAGTGTCTGTAAAAGACCATCTCTTTCTTTTCAATGTCGAAAGAAACAATGTATCTCTTGAGGAAATCATGTCCGAGCAAACCATCATAAATAATATCCTGAAAGATTGCTCCTGGATTTTCCTGCTTTATATCCGGATTTCCCTCTATTGATACTTCCCCTTTTACTTCGGCATAATATCGCTCATAATGATGTCCGGTTTCATCTATTCCAGTTACCGTCTCCACTTCCGGGTCAGTATGCTTTATACCAAGTTCTTCACTGAGTCTTGAGTTAACTATAAGTAGATTTGAACCAGTGTCAACTTCAAATTTAAGTACTCTGCCACTGGGAATCCTGATCCTTACATAAAGAGAAACGGATGGTCCATTATTTTCAACTTCAACTGGGACTCTAACCCCCCTACCAAAATTTCTATCTTTGATACCTACATCATTTATTATAAGATCAGAATTGGGATAATCTATTGTCAGGATATTTCCCTTAAAAAAACCAATCGAAAGGATACCCTCGATGTCTTTGAGTGCTTCTGGCATACCAGAAGTGTCAAATATCCCAACTTCAATATTTTTTCTGGATAAAGCGCCAGCTTCGATCAATGGAACTTTTACTAGCTGGATTTCCATTTCCTGACCGGACATCCTCTTTCCAGTCATTGTTCCAACTTTTTCAAGTGTCAGCTCATCTGCGAACTTCTTAGAAATAACTGTAGGTCCAATTCCTGTGTCAAAGAGAAACTTCACGTCCTTTCCGTTTACTTTAACTGGAATTTTCATGAGATGTTCACCTATGATAGTAAATGGGATTTTTTCCATATTAGGAAATATTTACGTATAATATAATAATGCTTACATCCTTGTTAAATGATGAAAATCCCAGTCAATCAAGAGTAAACATTTCTGTATGAAACTCCTGCAGTAATATAATGCGTTATAACCCATTTCACTGTTTGATACATTTCCTTTTCCTTTCTAGAATTTTTGTGTTGCCATATAGTATGATAAACCATGAAATCTTTAAACCCTAATTAAAAGGATTAGGACTAATTATTGCAACTTCTTGATATCTATTTGTTATCCATTTTGTCATAAGAGTAAGTATATTAAAAAAATTAGTAAATGTCTGTGCATTCCAGGTTTCCTGCTATTAAGTTTTGAGGGCTATCTCAGTTTTATGCTCCAACTAAAACTGAATTTTTTTAATATACTCAGGAATAATCTCCCATTTACTTGCGGAGGTTGTCGAGCTAGGTTAAAGGCGATGGATTTAGGGTCCATTCCCGCAGGGGTTCGTGCGTTCGAATCGCACCCTCCGCATTCCCACAAGTATAATACGGTATCTGAAGAAATAGGTTAAAAAAATTGAAGTAACTGAATTTATTATACTCAGATTTTTGTTTATATAAGTTTATGAATATTGTAATTTACATTGGAATATTAATGTGCAAGAGTTTAGAAATAGAAATGATTAATGACACATCTCAAAATTCAAATGAGTGGAATTTGAATATAAGGTAATTCAGAGTCACATTAAAAGTTATGATTCTCCTCCAAATTTCAAAGCAGCGTTGGCATCTATTTCCTTTTGCTCCTATAGGTTGCACGTTTGAGCCTGTTTTTATTGTATGTATGTTCCGGAAAATAATAGTCCAGAACTATCTGACACGCATCCCTGAATCACTTTCCACGTCTTCATAATGGAATAATCGGAGGGAAGTTTCAGTTTAATAGTTCATAACATTGA
>JAKAAJ010000088.1 GCA_021802365.1 Thermoplasmata archaeon
CCCCGGAAGGAAAGATCTTTTTCCAGTCCTCTGAGAATCTTATCAGTCCCTCATCGGTCTTTGGATGTGATGGAAGTTTCTTCAGCACATCAAAGGGCAATGTGACAACGTCTGCGCCTATTATTGCCGACCTGAGCACATGAACCGGGTTCCTAATAGAAGCCACCAGTATCTTTGTTTCAATGTCGTAATTTGTGAAGATCTGCTTTATCTGTGCAACTATCCCCATTCCATCCTCAGATATATCATCCAATCTTCCGACAAATGGTGAAACGTATTCCGCTCCACTCTTTGCAGCAAACAATGCCTGAAGCGGGTTGAATATCAGGGTACAGTTAACAGGAATTTCCTTCTCTTTTAGAGACTTAATCGCCCTGAGCCCGCTAAGTGTCATCGGTATCTTTACAACTGCGTTGTCGCCAAGTTCCCTGATCTTAAGTGCCTGTTTCATCATTCCATCATAATCTTCGGCAATGACCTCTATGCTTACAGGTCCAGGGGTTATGCTGAGAATCTCCTTTACAATTGTCTTGAAATCCTTTCCCTTTTCACGGCTTGCCAGACTCGGATTTGTGGTAACCCCGTCTACAAGTCCCCATGAGACTCCTTGCTTTATCTCCTCAACGTTTGCTGTGTCAAGAAATATCTTCACAGTTATCTCTCCTCCCTGAATACGGCTTCAGCCTCTCTGGCTATATCAGAAGCCCCCATATGAAAGTATTCGAACAGTTCCCACGCACTGCCTGATTTTCCGAAGGAATCTCTCATCCCAACCCTCTTCATTTTGACCGGGCTGTTTTCTCCGAGGACTTCTGCCACACGGCTTCCAAGTCCATTAAAAATGGAATGTTCCTCTGCAGTTACTATTCCTCCGGTTTCTCTTGCTGCCTTAATTATGGAGGCTGAATCCAGAGGCTTAATTGAACTCATGTTGATCACTCTGGCGTCTATTCCCTTCCCCTTAAGGGTTTCAGCGGCCTCTATGGCGAAACGCACCATTGCGCCTATTGCAATAATGGTAACATCAGACCCGTCCTTGAGTGTTATTGCACGGCCAGGCCTGTACTCATAGTCCCTCTGATTGAGAACTGGGAACTTCTCTCTTGACAGCCTCACGTAAAATGGAGAGGTTGTTTCATCGTGCAGGTATCTTATCACGCTTCTGGTTTCGACAGAATCCACAGGCACAATGACAGACATATTCGGCAGACCTGACATTATACCTATATCTTCAACTATCTGGTGGGTTGCTCCGTCCTCACCTACAGTGATGCCCGCATGTGTAACAACAAATTTTGCATCAACGTAATTGTAACATACTGATTGCCTGAGTTGCTCATATGCCCTGGTCAGAAAAACGGCGAAGGTGGAAGCAAACACCTTTTTTCCGCAGAGCGCAATACCTGCGGCAGTTGCAACCATTGACTGTTCACTTATCCCCATGTTAAAGAATCTCTCTGGAAACTTTTTTCCGAATAATGCCGTTTTTGTAGATGAAGAAAGATCCGCATCAAGAACAACAAGATCCTTGTCTCTTTCTCCAAGCCTTACCAGTTCATCCCCGTAGGCATCTCTGAGGCTCTCGAATGTGTAGTTCATGAAAGTTCCTCCATGGCTTTCTGGAATAGTTCTGGGGTTTCAGGCGCCTGACCGTGATATTTTGGGTTATTTTCCATATAACTTACCCCTTTTCCTTTTACGGTATGCGCAACTATTGCGGTCGGGCTTTTCCTGCTTCTTGAACAGGCGAGAAGGGCTGAGTAAATCTGGTTGTAATCATGCCCGTCTATTTCAATAACCTTCCATCCAAAAGCCCTGATTTTCTTCGCGATGTCGGGTGTTGGCATTATATCCTTAGTATAGCCGTCCAACTGAACTCCATTCAGATCTAATATGACTGTCAGGTTGTTGAGGCTGTATTTGTATCCAGCCATGAAAGACTCCCAGACACTGCCTTCCTCTATTTCGCCGTCTCCCACAACTGCATACACATGATATTTTTTGTGATCAAGCTTTCCGGCAATAGCCATTCCAACGGCTATTCCTATTCCCTGTCCAAGTGATCCTGTGGATGCCTCCACTCCAGGAACTCCAAAATGGACATGTCCCTCAAGCTTTGATGAAAGTTTTCTGAACCCTGGAAGCAGACTTACTGGAAAAAAACCTCTGATGGCCAGTGCAGAATACAGGGCAGGCGACGCATGCCCCTTGCTCATTATAAGCCTGTCCCGATCAGGATCAGAAGGCTTGGATGGATCAATATTCATTACCTTTCCATAGAGAACTGCAAGAATATCTGCAATGCTCAGAGACCCCCCTGGGTGACCGCTCTTGGCTTCCCAGACCATCATCACAGAATTCCTCCTGATGTTACGGGCGTATTCTGCAATAGATCTCAGGTCATTGTCATTCAGAAATTTCATCTCATTCCTCCCCGCTCAGGCGCATAAAAACAATCCCGTAGAATTCCATTTACGTTGCCGTTATTTGTGGGAACATTAAAAATCTTTTTTAATCTGCGGAAAGAAAATGTCAGGATATGAAGTCGATCTCGTCGTCATTACCGAGATTCTCTCCTTTCTTGGATGCATCTGAAAGAACCCCGGTCACTATAAGGGTGACCTGTATCTTCCCTGCGAAGGCAGGATCAATCCCTACGCCCAGAATAATCCTCGCGTCATTTGCAACTAACTTCTTCACTTCGTCAACAATATGATTTGCAGAGGTCAGCTGAAGATCCGTGCCGCCGGTCACATTGAGTATGACACCTTTTGCTGTAGAGAAGTCAACGTCAAGAAACGGGGAGTTAATGGCGTTTTTAAGCGCCTCTGAGGCACGTTTATCAGGATCCCCCTCACCTACACCTATGCCTATCATTGCCTCCTTGCTGTTTTTCACTATCTCCTTGAGGTCATTCAGATCCAAATTGATCCTTTCAGTTCTGGTAATCACTTCAGTTACTGCGCTTATTGCCTTTATGACTATTTCATCTATGGCCTCAAATCCCTGTTCAAATGGTACATCAGGATTTACCTTGAGTAGCTTTTCATTGGGAATTGCAATTACTGTATCTGATGCCTGCTTGAGTTTTCTGTAGCCCACCAGTGCATTCCTTTCCCTTTCCTTACCTTCCGTTTCGAACGGGGATTTGAGGCCAT
>JAKAAJ010000089.1 GCA_021802365.1 Thermoplasmata archaeon
CCTGCTTCTCCCTTATTGCACTCATTATTGAATTGAAAGGTTCGATCTTTACAAGTTCCTCCCTAAGAAGCTTTTTTCTCCCATCCACATCAGATTTCAGGTACTGCCTTCCAAGTTCAGTAAGGGCAACATCTCCATTGGTTACCTCAATGAAACCAAGTCCCTCAGCATCATTCAAAAGGTTAAGCAGCATTGTCCTCTCCTCGTCTAGAGAGTCATCCAGTGTAGCAATATCCACAGTCTTTCCAATATCTTCAAGAATTTCAAGGAGGCCGTTAAGATCGCCTACATTCTCCGTCTCAAGAAGGTGCATTTCTATTAAATGGTTTATTATAACGAGTTTAAAACTCTTACGGAAAATGAAGTTGACTTTTAGCGTGAAAGTCTGAACTAAATAGTAAATATCTGGTAATGTATTTCCGAATATGGCAGGCAGGAGCACTACCTTAAAAAAAATTCTGAGGTTACTCGGCCGCAGCCATGGAAGTATGACCCAATCTGAGATACAACTCAGACTCAAGTTATCCAAATCTTATCTATCGGAACTTCTCCGATCTCTAGAGAATGATGGAAGAATTTACAGAACAAGGGGGGATGGGAGGACTAAAAATGTAATTCTGCGCAAGAGCCAGGGCGAGGCAGGCTATTTTAATCTCGGCATTCTCAAGTCAAGCGAATATATCCCGCTCGTCGCGTGGCTTGATAATTCTGCTAACAAAATGAAACTTAAGTTACATTTTTACAACTCTACAGACCGCATGTTTATGGATCTGGATTCCGGCTCTCTTCAGGCCTGCTGTGCACCTCTTGTATCACTCATAACAAACTTCATTATAAGAAGAAACTTCAGAATAGCATTTGGACTGGGTTATGGCGGTTCCTACATATTTATCAACGACAATGCAGAAAAAATTGGACTGCTGACCTCAGAAAATTCCTCGATGTCTCTTCTTTCCGCCAGGTCATTCGCTAGGGATGTTTTTCCAAAGGTAGCCTTTTCAAACCCTGTTGAGGGTGTTAGAAAATTCATTGAGGGTGAGGCAAAATACATCTCCATCTGGGAACCCTATGCATCATATCTCAGGAATAGAGGATACAGGGAAGTGGCTGATTACCGAACTATCATGGGTGAGCAAACATGCTGCGCTTTTGCATTATCTGAAAAAGCACTGGATGGTTCACTGCCCATTTCCGTATATTCAAAAATTCACCCCTATCCACCTGAAAGTTCCGAAAGCTTTGACCGAGTTATTTCCAGATTTTCCAGATCACTTGGAATTGAAAGAACCCTAATTGAGGAATCGCTTCATTTCTACAGTTTCAAGAGAATGGAAATAGATGCGAAAGCTGTCGAGGCAACCGGATTTAATGTTACAGAAGACCTCCTGAAAGCTATGATTTCAGAAAAGGTCAGGGGAAAGAGAATTCAGAAATGACCACAGGGTTTTGAAGTTCAAATCTAACCAGTGTTTCTGGGTTTACTTCACCGATTACCCCTATCTCTCTGTTTCCCAAAATGATGCTTCCACTCCTTCCTGATATGAGATGCTGGCTTTCCATCGGCTCAATTCTCAGGGGTTCACTGTATAATCTGGAAAGAATATAACGTACTGTGGAATATATTTCTGAATAACTTGCCTTGCTGCTTATTATCCCTATAGCAACATTTGATTTCTGGTCTCCGTTCAGAATAACATCCCCTATTTCAAAGACTCTCTGGGGAAGAGAATTTGAACGGTTCAGTCTCAGGAAATCAAGCATGTTCAGATAGAGGCGGTCCCTGATAATGCTGAAATCAAGGCTTTTCGGATTCCTGACTGAAACACCTCCCCTGTAAGAGGTTGCTTCATATATTTTTGAAGAAGTGACAACATAACTCATTATTTCCTGAAACCCCTGTCCTATCAGTAGTTCTCTCAGGTCTCTCTGCCCCTTTCTCTCTCTGAGCTCTTTTCCAATGACTGATAATGATGGCTTACTGGATTCTATCAGATCATACCTGAAACCTTTTGCAAGATCTTCAATAACATCTGAAGCTCCCATGACATCAATCCTGTTACCAGGCACAGAAACATCGATCTCCCTACCTACTGAAACGGAATAGCCCATTTTATTAAGAATCTCAGAGATCTGATTACTGGAAATGTGCTTACCAATAGTTCTCTCCACCTCCTTCTCTGTGAACCTTATATTCCGTCCGTTCAGTGATCGCAGAAACCTTTCCACCTTTTCATTTTCTGCCATGATTCTCACAGAATAGCCAAGATAGTGAAACATATAGGAAAGGCAGTACATTGCTGATCTTATTGATGAACGGTCGCTTCCTGTTATGTCGACAAAGAATTTTGATGTCTTATCCGTCACCACACTGGTCTTGCCGTTAATCACGGGAGGCATGGAAAGTATTTGCCCCAAGGAATCCATTAGAACAGGAACCCTATTCCTGTCACGGATCAGATACCCATATTCTCTTGCCTTGGGATGCTTTTCCAGTATTTCCGCTGCAGTACCGGTAACCAGGGAGTCATATGTCTCAAAAACAATCTCATCCGATTTCACTAATCTGAATGAAAAAGGAGGAGAGATCTTATCCATGTCATGAATCCCGATTGAAATTTTTCTTCTGTCTCTCCCAATGCTCAGATGAAGTTTTTCCTGGTAATCAATGAGATCCTCCAGGTTTTTTCCTATTGCTGGACCTGCTGCATAAAAC
Source organism: Thermoplasmata archaeon (assembly GCA_021802365.1). Next base: position 2,714 of record JAKAAJ010000089.1, read on the forward strand.
CCCCCGATTACTTTTCTAATCGCTTTAGTATGAGGGTCAACTTCTATCTGTTCCCTTACCATCTCAAAATCTGGGATGTCAGCTGCAACATTCCTGTTGTATACTGAAATAGCTTGCTCAAGCATTGGAAATGAAAAAAGATCAGGGCGGTCAGGGTTGAATTCGATCTTTATCTCGTCCGACTCTTCCACCGTAAATCCGATTATCTTTGCGAATTCCCTTATTTCCTTCACAAAATCCTTACCGTATCTGGATTCGAGATAGGATCTGGAATTCCTTATTACTACCATTCCCGAGAGTATTCGTATGGATTAAAAAACCATATCGTTTGGAATTGGCTGAATATCTAAATTATGAATGATTACAATGTTCGCTATTTGTTTCCTTCCTGCCTTGAAATCTGATCCAGTTCCTTGTTGATCCTGCCCATTG
>JAKAAJ010000024.1 GCA_021802365.1 Thermoplasmata archaeon
CTTTCTGATCATATCATCTGCTTTTTTCAGGTCTATTTCGTCAGCCATCTGAATAGTATAAGAAAAATATTATTAAAGTTAAGGCTTGGTTCTTTCATTGCTGATATGAATAAAAAATAACACAGAAATAAAGATATCTTCCTTGGGTATATGGTGTGACATGGGATTGGGAAAGAGGGATCTTGACAGAAAGAAAAAGAGCCTTGAGAACAAGCTCCAGGAACTAGAGGATAAGGCCAGGAAGAATCCTCTAAACAAGCAGCTTCAGGAAGAGATAAAGGAACTGAAGAAGAAAATTGAGAAATAATGATAGGATTAGGTTGAATTACTCTCTTTAACAAAGAGAGGAAGGGCCACTGTTGATAAATCATGGCCATTTTTCAGGCCCCTGACGATTTTTACTGGCCTGTACATGCTTTTGAACTCCTCTCTTATTGCATTCTTTAGGGGCGTGAAAAGTTCGTTCCCTGCAGCAGCGATCCCTCCACCTATAATCACCACTTCGGGGTCAAGAATATTTATAATATTTACCAGTCCTACAGAGAGGTAGTAGATCGTCTCCTCAATTATAAGCTGAGAAAACATATCGCCCTTTCTCTTCAGCTCAAATACCTTCCTGGCATCTATCTCATTAGGTTTCAATGAAGAAAGAAGCTCACTTTCCCTGACAGCTGTTATATTCTCAGAAACCCTTCTTGCAATGCCTCTCCCTCCTGCAATTGCTTCCAGGCATCCCCTCCTGCCACATCCGCAGACAGGGCCATTCGACATGACAACCATATGTCCAAGTTCGCCTGCCATTCCATGAGCTCCTCTATACAGTTTTCCATTAAGGAAAGCCCCTCCGCCTATACCTGTGCTGAGTGTAATGTAAACAAAATTATCAACGCCTTTTCCAGATCCGAAAATCTTCTCGGCAATAGTGGCAGCAGTTGCGTCATTCTCAAGGAAAGCCTCAACCTGAAACTCCTCCGAAAGTTTTGCAGCAACTGGAAAATTCTTGAGTCCAAGTATATTTGGGGATGATATGACAATACCTCTGGCAGAATCAACAAGGCCGGCAAAAATAATGCCTATTGAGTCTGGTCTGGAGACTCCATTGTCGTTAAGAAGCTTCCAACCCATCTCTGTGAAATCACTCAGAAGCTTTCCTGGCCCCAGGTGCCTAACTGTGGGTTTTCTAATAGACGCAACAATCTTACCATCGCTTTTTCCAAGAACAGCTGAAATCTTTGTGCCGCCAACGTCAAATCCGAGAATATAACCTGACATCATAACACTATACTTACTTTATTTATAAACCAATAATATTCATGCAGTTCTTGCAGAAGATGAAAATCGTAATGGTGAGGACAACTGACAACTATTCTACCTGACTCTTTCCACGAGGAGGATAAGGCCATCCAGCCTTAGAATTCTCACGTTTTCCCCTTCAGAAATTTTATTTCCATCGCTAGACTTTGCTTTCCATCTCACGCCCTCGACAGATACCCATCCAGTTGGATCAAGGTCATTGACAACAGTAGCAATCTTGCCTGTCATTGATTCTTTTCCCGTGACTTTTTTAACTTTCTGGGATTCTATTGTTTTCATTATCATAAGGCCAGCAAACACAACGATAAGGGCAATAACCAGTGTCTCTACGAGGTCGATCTTGTAGCCCTGGGTAATCAATGCTATTTTCAATAATTTATCAATATTCATAGAGAGATCAAACATTGCTGTCCCTTTAAACCAATCTGCCAGGTACCTTTGTATTTAGCATCTGAATAATACGAACCTTAAGATAAATTTAATGGTATCTGCGCTATTGGGTAGATATGCATAGGACCTATATTGGCCAGATTTCAGATAAGAAAGACGGAGATGAAGTGCATTTATTTGGCTGGGTACAGGAAATTAGAAAACTCAAGAAACTTTCTTTCATGGTTCTGAGAGATCATACCGGAACTGTTCAGATAACAATAAAGCCGGAAAATGTTTCGGCAAATGATGAAATAACAAATGTCAACAGGGAATCTGTGGTCTCCGTTAAAGGGCATGTTTCCTTAAACTCCGGAGCCAAGTCGGGGGTTGAAATAACCGCAAGAGAAGTGCAAGTTCTTAACGGTTCTGAAGCACCACTTCCTCTGGCAATTTTTGAAGGTATCCAGTCTGATTTTGAAACGAGGCTAAACAACAGAACCCTTGATTTAAGGGAGCCTTCCCATAATCTAATTTTCAGGATTGAAAGCAGCCTTCTGTGGGGAATAAGGAAATACATGCATGAAAAGGATTTTCAGGAGGTTCATACACCAAAGATCGTGGCATCGGCAACCGAAGGGGGAGCAAACCTTTTCAGGGTAAAATATTTTGATAAAGATGCTTTCCTTAACCAGAGCCCACAGCTGTACAAAGAGATGCTCATGGCCTCCGGAATGGATAAGGTATTTGAAGTTGGCCCAGCATTCAGGGCCGAGGAGCACAATACGGTGCGTCACCTCAATGAGTTCACAAGCATCGATATAGAGATGAGCTTCTGTGACCATAATGATGTGATGAAGGTCCTGGAAGAGTCGGTTAACAGTGGACTCAGAGAGGTATTTGAAAAATTCGGGGATGCAGTTAAGAGGATAAATCCTGATCTTCGGATACAGACAATCCCATTCCCCCGAGTGACATACAGGGAATGCATAAATCTTCTTTCAAAAGAGGGCCAAGAAGCAAAATTTGGCGATGATTTCAGTCCAGAGCAGTTAAGATTGATAGGCAGAAATTTTCCAGGTTTCTACTTCATTACCGAGTGGCCTTCAGAGGTAAGAGCCTTTTACACAATGCCAAAACCGGGGGACCCTGATGTTACAAATTCTTTTGACCTTCAGTATGGAGAGCGAGAATTAACTTCCGGGGCTCAGAGAGTCCACGATCCCAAAATGCTTGAAAATAGGTTAATAGAAAAAGGTTTGAATCCTGAAGACTTTAATTTTCACCTGAATGCATTCAGATACGGTATGCCTCCTCATGCCGGATGGGCCATCGGATTGGAAAGACTCACGATGATCCTCTTGAATCTTCCGAACATAAGGGAGGTATGTCTATTTCCTCGCGATAGAACCAGAGTTGTTCCTTGATTCTCTCCCCCTCTTTCTTTCATTTTCTGAGAGTATTTCCTCCCACTCTTCGTTGCTGGCTATTTCCAGGTCATCTCTAGAAACTCTGTTCCTGGCCATAGGCTTCAAAAATATACATGAATTATGATATTTTAATCTTTTCATAATGGAAAATTTGTATAATTTCACCCAGATTGCCTGATACACTTATAAATTCTGAAACAATACTTCAGTATGGATGAAATTGATTCTTCTGTAAACAGTGTGACAGTTATAGGTTCAGGAAATATGGGGAGCTCCATTGCTGAAGTGATGGCCTTTAACGGATACGAGGTCACCCTGATCGATCTCGATGAAAAATTACTGGAAAGGGGGAAAAAGAATATAGAAAGGGTCCTGCAGTCTAATTTCAAATTTGCAGAAGGACGGGCTGAAAAGGAGATTTACAAAATTGAGTCAATGGGCATTAATCTCACTGAAGATCAGAAGACCACAATAAGAAAGAAGTTTCCCAAAGGCGATCCAGACTCGCAAGCCAGAGATATTATGAAAAAGGTTCATGCAACGACTGATTACTCAGAAGCAGCAGATTCAGAGTTCGTGTTTGAAGCAGTATTCGAAAAAATGGAAGTTAAGCGGGATCTCTTTAGAAAACTCTCAGGCATTCTCCCGGAAAAAACTATCGTTGCTTCAAACACTTCTTCACTAAGCATAACCGAGATTGCAAGATCATATTCAAGGCCGGAGAACACAGTGATAGCCCACTTCTTCAACCCGCCATATACTCTCCCTCTTGTGGAGATAGTGCCTGGTCTTCGGACTTCGGATTCCACTGTTGATAGGGTAATTTCATTCATTTCCGGACTCAGGAATCACAGAACTAGCATGGCACCGATACGTGTAAGAGAATCGCCCGGGTTTGTTGTGAACAGGATTCTCGTCCCCATGATAAATGAGGCTATAGCACTATATGGCGAAGGAATTGCCTCAAAGGAAGACATAGACAGGGCAATGAAACTTGGAGCAGGAATGCCTATGGGTCCACTGGAGCTTGCCGATATGGTAGGTCTTGATATACTGCTTGATGTTGCTGAAGTTTTCGTAAAGGATTTCGGAGACCAGAAATACAGAGCTCCTTATAACCTTAAGAGAATGGTCGCAGCAGGAGATAATGGAAGGAAATCTGGAAAGGGATTCTATGACTACCGGTGAATCTCTCTTCAGGTTCAAATTTATTTTATCTTCAGATCTTTTGCCTTCCTGTTTATGAGGACTACTGTGGGACTGACGACATATTTAGTTTTTGATATCCTTGCAACTGAAAGCAAGGCTGTTCTGCTTCTTGTGTTATAGAAATGGGCCCTCATCTCCTCCGCCAGGCTTTTTGTCATCGACAGTTCCACATATATTGGATTACCAAGATGATACCAGGTGGCTATTATGGAACCCCTGTCCACAGACATCACATCCTCCCGGTCCACCTCAAAATCAAACCGTTGCCCAACTTCTATTTTCAAATCTTTTACCTAGATGTATGAAAAAACTATGTTATTTAAAAATTTTCTATATTGGTTAAGACAAAATTCGCAGTCTTTCTAGAGATTTTTCTTAAAAATATAACTCACTCATCCTCTATAAGAATCTTGACTCCAAGCAATTTCTCCAGTTTCCTGGCAACCTTTATCTCTGGCATAAGAACTCCTCGCTCAATGCTGGCGATGACATTCTTTCTCTCAAGAATTTTCATTGCAAGTTCATCCTGAGTTATAGCCAGCCTCTCTCTCCCATTCCTTATTATCTCAGCATAATCCGGGTCTACCTGATATTTCTCAACGTCATCTCCCCTTGGTTTCCTTGGCCTCTGCCTGACATTGGGCAACGGAATGTTTTTCTTAGGCATCTGGACTGAGATCTGTGGCCCGGTTTTTATCTCAGGTCTCCCACTTCGGATACTGTCTGCAGGAGTTCCAAACCTGGAGCAGTCATCGCAGACATTCAGTATGGTGCTGTCAATCCTGACTTTGTTGAGCTTGGGTACCTGCTTTCCACACATCTCGCAATAAACCGCCATGGTCACTATATTGCAGTATGTTCTAAATAAATGTTCTCAATCATATACCGTGAATTTCAGGTCAGAGGGCATGCTGGAAAACGGTGGAAAAATATATACAGAGACGGCACAGAGAGTTCCAGTATATGGCGAGGAGATCATAAGGATAAAGGGAAAATTATACAGAGAATGGGATCCTGAGAGGAGCAAACTATCCGCAGCCATAAAGAAGAACCTCAGGTTTTTTCCTTTTAATATGAAGACATCTGCGCTCTACCTTGGAGCCTCAACAGGTACAACTGTGAGTCACGTATCTGATATCTGTAAAAACGGTAGAATAATGGCGGTTGAGAAGGCATATGAGCCATTTTCCAAGTTGCTGAAGCTCTCGGAATCACGCACAAATATATTCCCCATTCTTGAAGATGCATTGAAAATTGAGAAATACAGGCATTTCATTGAGAAACCAGAGGTTCTGTATCAGGATATAGCACAGAGGAACCAGGCACAGATATTCAATACTGTATCATCATCATTCAAAGGCATAGAATCTGGAATTCTCATAATAAAGGTAAGGGCGGTTACCAGCAGGAAGGGTAACGAGGAGGTCCTGAAGAGCCAGCTTGAAGGCATTGAGAACTACAGGGTGAGGCAGCTGGTTGACCTATCGCCCTACTCAATTGCTAATTATCTGGTGGTTCTTTCCTGAATAGACAGTGCCAGTAAAGGATCATAAAGCATTCAGGCAAATTTCTTAATCAGGGAAAAAATAAGGTAAAGTAATTATGTCTTCATTTGAGGATTACTTTTCAAAGCATGCTACAGAATATGCAAGGAGCAAATCACACAAAAACGGTGAGGATCTCAGATCTCTTCTCTCCATTATCAATCCAAAGAAAAACTGGAAAGTGCTGGATATGGCCACTGGAACTGGATTTACAGCCATGGCAATTGCCCCATTTGTTTCGGAGGTCGTAGGGCTTGATGCCACGGAAGAGATGTTATCCAATGCGATCTCGCTGGCTGGAAAGTCAGGTTTGCACAACATCAAATTCCTCAAGGGCAGGGTTGAAGATAGTGGACTGGGGGATGGAATTTTTGATCTCGTTACCTGCAGAAGGGCCGCCCATCATTTTCCTGACAAAGGTGCATTCGTCAGGGAGTCAAAAAGAGTCCTGAAAGCTGGAGGGTTATTTGCCCTCATTGATATGGTAAGGCCCGAAAAAGATAAGGACAATGTGAGAAATAGGCTTGAAATTCTCAGGGACAGCTCCCATGTAGAAGCTCCGACAGTGGATTACTGGCGTGACCTGATTTCTAAAAGTGGTTTTTCAGAGGTTAAAATATATTCAACAAAGGAGAGAATTGCATTCCAAGACTTCCTCAGCCCAGTAAAGGAAGACTCAGAAGAGGGAAAAGCCTGCTTGAATTACCTTAAATCCATTTCCGGTGAGAGCCTGATCAATGCAGACATAGATCCGGAAGATCTAACCATAGTAAAGGAGAGAGTTATTTTCATCTACAGAAAGGAGGCGGAGTGAATGCCAGAGAGCCAGAATCAGGAACTGAATCTGGAATTCTTTCACAGAAATGGATTTGAAAACAGGAGATGTGTCTCCTGCGGTGGCTTCTTCTGGACCAAATCCCGGGAGAGAACAACCTGTGGTGACCCTGCCTGTGACTCCTATACATTCATAGGTACTTCAACAACCGACAGACCATATGATATGGAAGGGATGAGAACAGCCTTCATTGATTTCTTCAAGGGGTCTCATGGGGTGGTAAAACCCTATCCAGTTGTTCCCAGATGGAGAGATGATGTACTGCTTGTTAACGCCTCAATTTATGACTTCCAGCCTCATGTTACCTCGGGAAGGGTTAAACCTCCAAGCAACCCACTGGTAATGTCCCAGCCATCAATAAGGATGAATGACATAGATCTCGTTGGAAATACAGGACGCCACCTCTCAAGTTTTGAGATGATGTGTCATGATGCCTTTAACAGCGAAAGAGAACAGGTCTACTGGAAGGAAGAAACAGTTTCCTACTGCTTCGAATTCCTTACATCCAGGCTTCACATTGAGCCAGATCTTATAACATTCAAAGAGAAGCCATGGTCCGGCGGCGGAAACGGTGGCAATGCCTTCGAAGTATTCATCAAAGGGGTAGAGGTTGCAACCCTTGTGTTCATGGACCTCATAGAAAATGAAGATGGTGAATTTGAGATCGATGGCAAAAAGTACTCTAAAATGCCACTTAAAATAGTGGACACAGGCTACGGCCTGGAAAGGCTGGTCTGGCTGTCACAGGGCTCAAGTACAATCTATCAGGCAGTATTCCCAGAGCTTCTGACCTATATTGCAGAGAAAACTGGCGTAAAATTTGACACATCTCTACTGAAAAGGGTATCCGAGATATCTGCCACTCTAGAACCATTCAGTCAGTCAAGTCTTCTCAACACCTTAGATAAAGAATTTCCGGGAAGCATAGGGGAGATAGCTGAAACTTATTCTCTTTACAGGGATATTTTCGCCCTCTGTGATCATACAAAAACAATCACCATAATGCTCTCAAATTACGTAATCCCATCAAACGTGAAGGTAGGCTACCTGCTTAGGCTTCTTATCAGACGATCAGAGTACCTAATTGAAAGGCTCCATCTTGATACAAATATCATAGACCTTATCTCCATTCATAAGAGAATCATTGGAAAGATACTGCCAGACCTTGACATGGCCTTCATTCAGCGGATTCTGTCAATCGAGAAGGAAAAGTACAGAGACCTTATGTCAAGAGGCAGAAATACAATACTCAGGCTTTTTGACAGAAAAAGGATCATATCAGAGGGAGACTTCATAACTCTTTATGAATCTGAAGGCCTGAACCCTGAATTTGTTGCAAGAGTGATTAAGGAGGAAAGGAATACTGACGTTCCGGTCCCGGAAAATATACGTTCGCTGGTTGTATCTAAACACGAAAACCTTGGAAGGAAAAAGGGAACAAAACATCAGGAGCAATTCCCCGATATTTATACAAGACCTCTTTACTATGATGACACCTCCATTAGTGAATTCAACGCCATAGTTCTTTTCTCCAGGGGCAGGGACATAATAACAAACCAGACTGCCTTCTATCCTGAAGGAGGGGGCCAGCCATCAGATACTGGCGAGTTCATTTATGGCAGGAAGAAGGTGGACATGCTTAAGGCAGAGAAGTCTGGGAAATCTGTGGTACATCATCTCTCAGGAGAAATTCCGGAATCTTCAAGGATCATAGGAAAGATTGACCAGGATAAAAGACTCCGCCACACTGTTCACCACTCAGCCACCCACCTTTTGCTGGGAGTTCTCATCAAAGAACTTGGCCCTCATGTCTGGCAGACAGGAGTACAGAAGGGATATGAATCCTCCAGAATTGATTTCACACATTATGAGAAACTATCAGAGGAGCAGATAATTAGAATAGAGAGGTCAGTATTCAAGGCGATAACAGAAGGGCACCGCATAACTGTCAGGAATATAGAGTGGAACAGAGCCATAGAACATTACGGATTCCGTCTTTTTGAAGGGGGAGTCCCGGAGGATGACAAGATAAGGGTCGTGGAAATTGCTGACATAGATGCTGAGGGATGTGGTGGGACTCATCTGAAAAATACCTCTGAGATAGGTTTCTTCAAAATACTGAAGGCAGAGAGCATACAGGAAGGAATCCAAAGAATAACATTCTGCGCTGGTCCTGCAGCATTTGACTATGTGAATAGAATTAAGTCTGAGTTAGATTCCATTTCTTCCACTCTCAGAGTCAGTTCATCAAAAATAGGCGAATCTGTGCAGAAAATGCATGAAGAAAACATGAAATTGCGCAACGAAATTCAGGAAATGGTGAGGAGAGAATCAGAGTATATTATCTCCAGATCTGAAAAAATAAAGATCGGTAAAGAATCTTACCACGTGGCAGAAATACAGGACCAGAAAATTGAGGATTTCCTTGGAAAGTATATTCTCTCTGCGAACATGGAAGGTGCAATACTCTTTAACAATTCCAGTTCGGGGCTGGGAATTTACTCGCCGGCAGGCTTTGCGAGTGAAGTAATGAAAATAATACAGCAGCAGGTTGAACACATCGAGATAGAGACCAACAGCAAAAAAGTTGTCAGGCTCAAATTTAAGATTGGAACAGATGCAAAATTAATAAGGGAGATTTTAGTTGAAGCTGGAAGCTAGGGTCCAAATTGAAGGAATTAAGCCAGGATGCCTTGAAGGCTATAGTAAAAAAGTACTTTGACTTCTCGTCATGGGACAGTGATTCAGTAAATCCATCATTTACAGTAGAAAATTTTGATTCATATCCAGAGGAGAACTTCGAAAATCTTGCTAAAGAGCTTGAAAAACATGGGATAGTGGCATTTACAGTGGGAGAATCACCGGTAAAGATATCTCTTGTTAGGACTATCAGCAGTGAAACAAGGTCGGAGAGATACATAAAGACAGGGCTCCTCATTGCGGCTTTGGTATCTATTGTGTATTTTGGCTTCTCTTACCAGTCATCATACGACCCGGAGGGGGCAATGCTCTACAATCTTGGCTCCTCTATTCTCTTCTACCTTGTTCCGATATCGGTCATAATGGCCTCCCGGGAGTCAATCAAGTATGCTGTTCTGAAGAAGAATGGGATGAAATATTCTCCTTCAATAATTATTCCTGATCCACTGGGCCTTGGGACAATGGGACTCATAAACTCGCCAAGTACTCCATACAGAAGCAGGAGAATAATGATCGAAGTAGCCTCCTATTCACTTGTGATAGGATTTGCGGTGTCTCTTGTTTTCTATGTAATCGGATCGGTTTACACCACAGCTATTCCTCCTGCAACTCAGGCAGTAAATTTGCCAGTCCAGAAGATAGGTTCCCCGGTATTCATAGGCCTCATCATGGGCAGGTTCATCCCAACCAGTGCAATACCAGACACTCTTGCATTTGCTGGTTGGGTCGGGCTGATAACTACATCGTTTAATGCGCTGCCTTTAGGATTTCTGGACGGGGGACTGATCAGCTCCTCGTTCCTTGGGAGAAATAGTGTTTACTTTTCATATGCTTCTCTTCTTGTTATTGTTGTTCTAACAATCTTCTATGACCCGTGGATTATACTTGCACTGTTTGCAATATTAGTAGGTTTAAAGGGCCCTCAGGCTTTAAATAACGCTAACCCTCTCAGACAGAGTTCGAAGTTTCTCATAGTTATCTCATTCGTTGTTCTGGTAGCAGGCATCGCCCCTGTACCAATACACACATCACTGAATCAGTTTAATGTTACAACAAGCACAAACGCCTTCATAGAATATAACGGCCACAATGGGAACATCTCATTTCAGGCTACGATAATAAATAACGGGGCTTCCTCAATAATTCCTGGTTTTTCATTTTCTCCCGCAGGGGACCTTCATATCTCTGGTTCTGGTGCCCCAATTCCTTCAGGGGGGAAAAGAAACTATTCATTTACATTCCATTCAACAGCGCTAGGATCACCTGGAGTCTACAATTATAACTTCACGGTATATTCCGGTACATACTCCAAGAGTGTGCGGATGATGGTTATGGGCGTAAACGAGACAGAGTTGTTCCAGTTCAATTACTCAAATCCATATTACAAGTTTATGGGTGCAAACCTGACTGGTGCTGTTCTTTCGCTTTCATCTGTTGCCAACGAGACTCTGAACGTCGCAGAATTCAGTTCCGGAGACAGCTTTCAAATGGAAGTAAACGGTGGTGTATCCTATTTCAATTCATCATATTCAGTTATGTTAAAGGGGATAACAGTATCTCCATCAAGGGCACTGAAGATACCTATTGTCATGAAAAAATATAGCTCGCCCTTATATGTAGTTGCTTATAATTCTTCATTTGACGCAGCTATATCAGTAATAGAAGGTTAAAGAAATGAAAGTAGCGTTCTTTGTAAACCCGAGAGCAGGATGCGGAATTCGCTATAATATGATAGGTTCGGACACAATTGAATTGTCCAAATGCGCGCAGTCCGAATCAAAAATTCTCGCTGCTTCCTTCCTGTCATTCATCAGATATGACGGAGATGAATTTTTAACAGCGTCAGGAGCAATGGGAGAAGATTATTTAGATAAAATTCCTGCGTTAAGATATCGAGTTATATATTCGGGTGACGAGGAGACAGATTCTTTGGATACCGAATATTTCCTGGATGCCGCTGGACGTGAAAAACCGGATGTATTGGTGTTCGTAGGTGGTGACGGCACTGCTTCTGTTATATGCAAGTACGGGTGGTATGGACCTGTTATTGCGGTCCCGGCTGGAACAAAAATGTTCAGTTCAGTTTTTCCAGTTAATGTAAAGCGTGCAGCTGAAATATATAACAATATGAAAAGACACGGCTACCCTAATCTGAGATGGGGGGAGGTTGTTGATATAGATGACGACAGGGACAAGGAAAAACCATTTAATATGAAGCTAATGGGTTATCTTCAGGTACCGGACAGCGAGAATATAATTCCAGTCTCAAAGGCGGAAACTGATGGAGAGACAGAGGACGAGGTGATAGGATGCTTTGCCTCTTCCCTTGACAACGGAACTTATATTTTTGGCCCAGGGAACACTACAAATGCAGTAATGTCTGAAATTGGGCTGAAAGGGACTGTCCATGGGTTTGATATAATAATTGGGAAATCGCTCGCAGTAAGAGATGCATCCCGAGAACAGATCCTTTCAAACTCAGGAGAAGGCAGGCTTGTCCTTTCACCTTTAGGTAAACAGGGGTTTATTCTTGGCAGAGGTAACAGGCAGGTAGATGCATCCATCATTGAAAAAATAGGTTTCAACAGGATCATTATAATAGCCACAAATAGAAAAATTGAAGGGCTGGAGACTCTTTACTTTGATATTCCCGAATACAGGGGAACTATTCCAGAGTTCCTTAAAGTATTAACAGGCTGCGGAAGATTTAAGCTCTTACGGACAAAGTTTTAAGAGTGGGGAACATCTGCAAATGAAATAATTCTTAATATATGAGGAATTATCTTACCCTGTCTTTAAGAAGAGGCGAAGCTTGAAGGGAAAAAAGGGCGAAGGGAGAGGATTTTCAGATCTTTCTAGATTCGTGAAGAGGTCACCGCACTGGTCTTATCTCCTGCTCGGTGCTATTATTTTCAATCTTGTTAACTATTTCATTCTCAAAAGTGTGAATATAGTTTTATTCGGAATAATAGGCTCTTACATACTGCTCATAACACTTGATTACCTGTTTGTAAGGTTTGTCAAACTCTCCTTCCCATTTAAAAGGATCCTCTATCTTGATTTTGCATCCTTCTCAATCTCTATGCTGTTTTTCTGGGTATTATATCTCTTCAGGATTTTTGGAAGTAATTATGAAATAATGCTTATGGTTGCTATCTCTTCTGCAACTCTCCTGAGGGTTCTCATATTTTATACATATTACTCAGACAGGCCTCTGAGGCTGGCTGTACCTTCACTTAATTACACATATTCAGCGATCCTTTGTCTGTTTCTTATATTCAGGCAGTGGTACGAAATAATTCCATTTGTTGTTTCTTCTATAATTTATCTAATTGGAGGGATAGTCTTCATTAAGAGTTCTACAAAAGAATTCAACAAAAGGTACGGTGTCAGCGCATCAAAGATTTTGCAGATGTTTTTAAACTATAATTCTGACAGAGATCAGGATGAGGTTGGAAAGAAATTCTTCTCGAGAATCTATAACCATTCCACAAGGGTACCAGTGAAAGTCATGGACATCCTCAGGGAAGATGGCTCCAGGATGGTTACTTCTGTTTTTCCCTATATACACCCAGGCCCATTTGGCGAATTGGGTTCAAGCAATCTTCCAATAAGGCTGCAAAAACTTTTAACAGAACTTGGCTCAGATGTTATGACTTTCCACACCACAACAACCAACAGCAACAACTGTTCAGGGGACGAGGATATCTCAGTAATTGCAGATGCTGTAAAAAAGTGCATTGAAGATATGGAATATTCCACAACAGTTTCAAGGTTCAAGAAAATAACATCAGGAAGGATCGTCATAGGCCTGCAGAAATTTGGAAACTCTGCCTTCGGTGCAATAATTCCAGAAAAGGAACATTTTGATGATGTCAAGCTAAAGGAAGGTATGAAGATAATATCTCATGTGGAGCAGAAACATGCAAAAAACCTTGCTCTTATCGATGCCCAAAACTATTTCGCCGAGAAAACAAAGGAACTGGACAACTGCAGTTTTCTCTCCAAGACATTCAACAGGGAGCTGGATAGGCTCGAGAGCAAGTATCCTGCAAGGGTTGGCTACTACAGAATCTATGAGCCAACCAGTGAACTGGGGGCGATGGGTATTCAAACTATCTCCATAGATGCAGGAGGCAAAATAAACTCTATAGTTCTGACAGATTCAAACAATATAACTGCAGAGGTTATAGATGCCGCACGCAAACTAGTGGGTGACACTGTTTATTCCTTGGAAATATATACAACAGATAATCATTCACTAAACGCTAACAATCTTGACATCAATCCATTAGGAAAATCCGGTAACATTTCTGGAATAGCTGAAATGATAGCAAGATGTGTATCTTTATCAATAAAAGACATACAGAACGTTAAAATTGGATTTGCAACCCGGACAGTGAAAGTAAGGATGGGTCAAGAAAATGCATATCAGAGCCTCATAGATTCAACGTTCAGGTCTTTGAAGGCTGCAAAATATACAATTCTCATAACCTTACCATCTAGCATTGCAGCCTCTTTGCTGGTCTTCAGGTTCATCTTTCCGTTTGTATAATTATATGAATTACAATATAATGCAAGGCAATTCAGGGTTTGTCAGCTGATGTCTGACCCTTATGTATGTAAGTTTGTATTAAATACGGTATTTACTGGGTCATGTGTCAGGTGTCATGAAAAGATTTAAGTATAGAAAAAAGAATCTTCCTTAATGGAACTGGTAGCTGACGGAAACATAATCCGTTCATTAAACAGAAGTGAGCTTAGGAGGAAAGTCCTATTCCACTTACTTTCAATATATCCTTACAGGTCTTACCTATCAGAAATCTCGAGAGCTGTAAAATCAGATCCTTCAAATGTGAAGGGGTGCCTGGAAGGTCTTGGCGTTAGATATACAGGTGAGGAGTCACTAATAGGCTTAGGCCTTGTTTCTGTTGAGCAGACAAAAAACGGGTTCAAATATTACAAAATTAATCCGGAGTTCATAGAGGATATAAAGTCTCTTAAGACAATGTTCAACCACAAGAAAGTCTTTGCCGTAGAAATTAACTGAATCCGATTTCTGGGGCTTAAAGCGCATAATATGGTCTTATAATTCCATTATTTCTAATAGCCGAAACAATTTGTTGAAGCGTTTTTTTGTGGCCCCAAACATTGCCCATAGCTGTTATTATACCTTTATCTCATCCTATGAGCGAATTTTCCTAGGTTTCATTTTGTAATGAGAGATTATTCAATGAACAAGGACTGAGATTCATTACCGGGGATGCACTCAATCAAAAGGTTAGAGAAGAAATATATTTCAATCTTCTTGGTATAAGATACTTTACATGTGCGAAAAACTTGGTACGAGAATTGCTGAGATGTAAAGTCCAATATAATGGTGTTAAAATGGTGCGAATTTATTTAAGAAAGGCTTAATTATCTTAATTCCATTGTGAGTAAGGTGTCTGATACGGTAGAAAATGTAGATGAATGGGTAAAGAAGCTCAACATCACATCTACAAAAGATATTCAGGTTCCAAAGGTTCTTTT
>JAKAAJ010000090.1 GCA_021802365.1 Thermoplasmata archaeon
CAGACGTTCTCACGGTTCTTTATTTCCGTGAGATGAATATTGATCCTCTCAAACCCGATGATCCGGATCGTGACAGGCTTGTATTGAGTAAGGGACATGCCTCTCCTGGCTTATATGCGACCCTTGCAATCAGAGGCTTCTTTCCAGAGGAATATCTGAGCGGCTTCAGGAAAATTTCTTCAAAACTTGAAGGGCATGTTCATCGTGGCGTTCCCGGTGTGGAGGCATCCACAGGATCACTTGGTCAGGGCATCGGTATTGCTGTTGGAATGGCCCTGGCAGGGAAACTGGACAGAAAGTCATATCATGTTTATGCAATCATCGGGGATGGTGAACTTCAGGAAGGAAGTGTCTGGGAATCATTCATGGCAGGCTATAAGTACACTCTGGACAACATGACTGTAATACTTGACAGAAATCGTGTTCAGCTAGATGGCTTTACAAAGGATATAATGCCACAGAACAACATCAGGGAGATGGTTTCATCCTTTGGCTGGGAAGTTTTTGAGATAGATGGTCACAACTATGATGAGATCATAGAAGCCATTGAGAAGGCTAAAAACTTCAGAGGCAAACCAACTTTCATTCTGGCAAACACAATAAAGGGGAAGGGGGTAAGTTACATGGAGAATAACCCGAAATATCACGGGAGCCCTCCTGCCAGCGACGAGGAATATGAAAGGGCTCTGAGGGAACTCTCAGGTGATGTTCCATGACAAGTGAAAGCCTCAGGGACACATACGGGGAGGAGCTCAAAAGGCTTGGTTCAATCCACAAGGATATTGTGGTACTGGATGCTGATCTCTCCTCTTCAACGAAGACAGCATCTTTTGGAAAGGAGTTTCCCGACCGGTTCTTTAACATGGGGATTTCAGAGCAGTCCATGGTATCTGCTGCTGCGGGACTGGCACTCTCAGGAAAGAAAGTATTCGCATCCACTTTTGCAGTATTCCTGATGAGAACTTACGAGCAGCTCAGGCAGTCTGTATGCTATAACAACGTTTCTGCAAATTTTGTTGTAACCCATGCGGGTATAACTGTTGGAGAGGACGGGGCAACACATCAGATAGTTGAGGATGTTGGCATAATGGCTGGCCTTCCTAATATGAAGGTTACTGTCCCTGTGGATTCCATCGAAACAAGATCTGTTATAGACTATCTGGTTGAGAAGGGAACAGGTCCGAATTACGTCCGCCTGTCAAGGGAGAAATTTCCGGTGCTTAATGAGCCGGATTACCAGTTCAGGCCAGGAAGATCAGTAACTTTTCTTGACGGTTCAGACATAACAATCATTGGAATGGGTGTTATGGTATCCTTTGCTCTAAAAGCAGCAGAGATTCTCCGTGGAAGGGGGATATCTGCAAAGGTCATTAACATGTCATCAATTAAGCCCATAGACAGAACTGCAATCCTGAAATCTGCCAGAGAGACAGGAAAAATAGTAACTGTTGAGGAGCATTCAATATACAATGGTCTTGGAAGTCGGGTTGCAGAGATTGTTTCTGAAGAATATCCGGTCAAGGTTGCACGCCTGGGAATGAATGATTCATTCGGAAAATCCGGGAAATCATGGGAACTCTTTGAATATTTTCATATGGGAGTTGATGATATAGTGAAAACAGCAGAAACATGTTTCAGGGAGGAACCTAAGTATGAAAATATTTCTTGATACAGCAAGTGTAAAGGAAATTCAGGATGGAGTGGACCTGGGCCTGGTAGATGGTGTGACAACAAATCCTACCCTTGCCGCAAAGGAGGCCAAGGGGGGGAAGACATTCAGCGATATTGTGAAGGAGATCATCAAAATAACACCTGGCCCTGTAAGTGTTGAAGTAGTTGCAACCGATCTTGACGGAATGCTCAAGCAGGCCGGCAGAATATCCCAGCTTGGCTCAAATGCTGTTGTCAAAATACCCATGACAACTGAGGGCTTGAAGGCAATCAAGATACTGAAGGAGAAGAGAGTAGCAGTTAACTGCACCCTTATATTCAACTCCCTGCAGGCTCTCTTTGCGGCAAAGGCCGGGGCAGAATTTGTCTCTCCATTTGTGGGAAGGCTTGACGACATCGGCCAGGACGGTATGCAGATAATAGAGGAGATCCGCGCTATATTCAACAATTATAAGATACAGACAAATATTCTTGTGGCCTCCATCAGAAATCCTGTCCATGTACTGAGGGCCGCTGTGATCGGGGCTGATGTTGTGACAATGCCCTACGATGTACTCATGAAACTTCCGCATCACCCTAAGACCGACGAGGGGCTTGCCCGTTTCCTGGAGGACTGGAAGAAAGTCTCCCCAGACGGATCTTTCCCACTCTGATTTTTTTATATTTAAAAAAATTCAATAAACCCTTACTGTTTCAAGGTTTCTCAGTGCTATGGCTTCTATACCGAATTTTGACCTTATCTGTTTTGCAAAATCCACAGCTTTGTCCGCCTCTCCATGATTTACCAGGATCTTGTGAGGTTTGGGCTGCATGGTTGCAATATATGACAGCAGCTGTCTCTTATCAGAATGTCCGGAGAATCCCTCTGCAGTCTCCACTGCCATTTTGATCTGGAATTTGTTCTGCTTTCCCCCCTCACTCAGAGTTATTTCTGGTGCTCCTCTCTGTATTCTTCTTCCAAGGGTGCCTTCTGCCTGGAATCCCACGAAGACCAGAGAATTCTGCTCTGACGCACACCATGTCTTGAAATACTCCATAACAGGTCCGCCATTCATCATACCGGATGTTGCAAGAACTATGTTGTTATCAGCCGAATCGCAGATCTCCTCTCTCTGCTTTCTGGTCTCAACTCTCTTGAAAATTCCGCTCAGAAATGGGTTTTCCCTCTTCACCATAATTGATTCCCTGAGATTGCGGTTCAGATATTCCGGGTATGCTGCATGAATTGCTGTGGCCTCCATTATCATTCCATCAAGGTATACCGGGACATTTTTTATCTGGCCTGTTCTTATTGCCTCCTCAAGAACAAGCATAACCTCCTGGCTTCTTCCCACGGCAAATACAGGAATCACCACTGAACCTCCCCTG
>JAKAAJ010000091.1 GCA_021802365.1 Thermoplasmata archaeon
AAATCATAATTATATAGATGGGATGTCTGATTGATATTTATGGAATCAAAATATAGAATTTTAAAGAAATTCAAAATAGGTGCAAAAGAATACAATTATTATTCAATTAAGGACCTGGAGAATTTCGGGCACAAAATCAGTGAATTGCCCATATCCATAAGGGTGATCCTGGAATCTCTTATCAGAAATCTGGATGGAAAGAGTGTCCATGAGAAAGATATTGAGAATTTACTTAACTGGAATCCAAAGTCCCCATCGGACTCAGAGATTCCATTCAAGGTATCAAGGGTTGTCATGCAGGATTTCACAGGTGTTCCAGCAGTGGTTGATCTGGCTGCTATGAGGGATGCAGCCGTGAGTCTTGGCAAGAAGCCTGATATCATCCAGCCGCAGGTGCCGGTGGACCTTGTTATTGATCATTCCGTACAGGTGGATTTCTTCGCAAACGATGAGGCACTGGAGAAAAATATGGAGATTGAGTTTGAAAGGAACTCCGAACGTTACAGGTTTCTTAAATGGGCGCAGACCTCATTCAACAACCTGCGCATAGTCCCCCCTTCTGTTGGAATAATTCATCAGGTTAACCTTGAGTACCTTGCAAAGGTAGTGATGACTAAAGAGATAGATGGAAAAACATTTGCATTTCCTGACAGCCTAGTAGGCACTGATTCACACACAACAATGATTGGAGGAGTTGGAATAATAGGCTGGGGAGTTGGCGGTATAGAGGCAGAGGCAGCAATGCTCGATCAGCCTGTAACTTTTAAAACTCCAGAGGTTGTGGGGGTAAAATTAAAGGGAAAACTAAGAACTGGAGTGACTGCTACAGATCTTGTTCTGACACTAACTGAACTTCTCAGGAAAAATAAGGTTGTGGGCAAATTCATAGAATTTTTTGGTGAGGGAGTTCCAACACTCTCAATACCAGACAGAGCAACCCTGTCAAACATGTGCCCTGAGTATGGGGCAACACTTGCTGTATTCCCTGTAGATGAAATGTCCCTTCAATACCTAGAGATGACAGGCAGGACAAAGGAACACATAGATTTGATAAAGGAATACCTTGAGAAACAGGACCTTTTCGGCTCTCAGGAGAATGTTCATTATTCGCAGGTCATTGAACTTGACCTGTCATCTGTAAGGCCAAGTGTTTCAGGGCCGAAGCTTCCCCAACAGAGAGTCGATCTTGGTAAGATCGGTGACAATTTCCTCAGCTTCATGGAGGAATCAGGCAGGTCACCCCAGACATCAGGGAGCAGGCAGAAGGAGGTCCTCCTTAAAAGTGTCAGAGTAAACGTGAAGGGAAAGGAGACCGATCTTACAGAAGGGGACGTTGTCATAGCAGCCATTACCAGCTGCACAAATACAAGCAATCCTAACGTAATGATGGCTGCAGGCCTTCTTGCGAAAAAAGCTGTTGAAAAAGGACTCACCGTATCAGATAAGGTTAAGACTAGCCTCGCACCAGGTTCCCGGGTTGTATCAGAATATCTCTCGAAATCAGGCCTCCAGAAATATCTGGACAAACTTGGGTTCAATATTGTTGGCTTCGGTTGCACCACATGCATAGGTAACAGCGGTCCTTTAGACGCAGATATAGAGAAAGCAATAGTGGACAACAACCTCAGCACGGCCGCAGTTCTTTCTGGTAACAGAAACTTTGAAGCCAGGATACACAGAAATGTCAGGGCCAACTACCTTATGTCACCTCCGCTGGTCGTGGCATTTGCAATTGCTGGAAAGGTTACAGTAGATCTGGACTCAGAGCCTCTTGGAATAACACCAAAGGGCGAGAAGGTTTTCCTGAAGGATATATGGCCAACAGAGGCTGAAGTGCAGAAGTACATGAAGGAGTACCTTTCAGAGAGTATGTTCAAGGAAAAGTACAGGGACGTGAACAGCTACAACAAAAAGTGGGCCGAGCTGGAGGCACCCTCAGGAATGGTCTACAAATGGGAGGAGAAGAGCACATATATCAGGAAACCCCCATTCTTTGAAGGCTTCAATCCAGAGGAGGAGAAAGAGTTTTCTGACATTAAAAAAGCATACCCGCTTCTTGTTCTTGGTGACGCAATAACAACTGATCACATATCTCCAGCAGGTGGTATAGGCAAAGACACACCGGCAGCCAGGTATCTGATGGATCATGGTGTCAAACCTGTAGACTTCAACTCATATGGCGCAAGAAGGGGAAATCATGAAGTCATGATGAGGGGCACCTTTGCCAATAACAGAATCAAGAACAAGCTGGTAGACAGGGAGGGTGGCTATACTGTTCACTATCCTGACGGAACCCAGATGCCGGTATATGACGCGGCCATGAAGTATGTGTCTGAGAAAACCCAGCTTCTTGTCCTTGCCGGTGACCTCTATGGCTCAGGTAGTTCAAGGGACTGGGCCGCCAAGGGGACAATGCTTCTTGGGATCAGAGCAGTTATTGCAGTGGGATATGAAAGGATACACAGGAGCAACCTTGTAGGTATGGGCGTTCTCCCGCTCCAGTTCAAAGAGGGAGAGAACGCGGAAAAACTTGAAGTGGATCCTGCAAAACCTATGGATGTTTCTTTCCCTGATGGAGTGATTCCAGGAGGGAAAGCCGTTCTTAAATATTCAAAGAAGGGCCATTCAGATCAGGCAAGTGCAAACCTGACAATCAGGATAGACACTCCAGTGGAACTTGAATATATGAAGGCAGGCGGAATACTCCAGTATGTGATGAAAAGGCTTTCAGGGAACTGAAAGCCCTCTTTCAAACCAATATTTTAAACATATGACATTTCTCATGCATACAATGGAAAGAATTTAAATACCTGCTGGAATGCATAACCTCAAATGTACATAACTGCCCCTGCAGGCCTGAAAGATCTGGCAAGATACATACTGCCTGATTCAGAGTACAAAAGGCTTGAAGAGGAGGACTTTAACGTCTACGGTGAGGAAAAATCACTTCAGATAATCCAGGCTTTGCGTGATCTGGGATGGATTACCCTGAATTTCGAGGAATTTGATAAAATATCAG
>JAKAAJ010000025.1 GCA_021802365.1 Thermoplasmata archaeon
ATTTTGCTCCGCTCTCTTCAGCAAAACGCTCAAGCATCTTTCTGAGCCGCTGATTCCTTGCGACACCTCCAGCAAGAAGTATCTCTCTTTTTCCTGTCTGATACATGGCCCTTTCAAGTACCTCCACAAGCATGGAGAATGAGTACTCCTGCACACTGTAACATATGTCCTCCAGCTGTTTCCTATCAGAAAGGTACTTTTTGGCTGCTGTAAGCATGCCTGAGAAAGATACATCCATACCTTTCACGGAGTATGGAAGTTCCAGTAGTGTGGTTCCAAGGTTTGCATACTTCTCAATTTTGGGGCCTCCTGGAAATGGGAAACCCATCTCTCTCCCGAGCTTGTCAAGAAGGTTTCCAAGTCCAATGTCCATGGTCTCACCAAGAACTCTGTATCTGCCTGAAATATGAGCTATGACCTGAGTGTTCCCCCCTGAGACATAGAGCATAATTGGATTTCTGGAGCCGGTTAGCCTTCGGCCGATCTCAACATGCCCGAGGGGATGGTTCACACCGATAATCGGTATATCAGATCTGAGGGCAAGGCTTCTGGCAGCGGTTGCTGTAACTCTCAGGCAAGGGCCCAGCCCCGGCCCCATGGAAAAGGCAACCAGGCCAACATCCTTCATTGTTATACCTGCCTTTGTCAGTGCCTCCCTTATAACCGGTATAATGTGCTCCGAGTGATGAAGGGCAGCGTCCCTGGGATGTATTCCACCACTGTCTCCATCTATGGTGTGAGAACAGTTGCTGTAGATCCTCCCCTCATCGATTATTCCACAGCTGACAGTATGAGCTGTTCCTTCTATTCCCAGAACTATCATGGTTTTGAACCTTAATCAGAACTGAATTTTAAAACATCTGCACTTCACAGGATAATTGAAAGGTTATTAAGGGAAATATAAATATGGTCCTGATAAAATGCAGAGAACAAACGGAGGCATCCTTTCGCTTGCACTTCTCATTTCAAGCATACTTATTGTGATCAATGCAGTTATCAGTCTGGTCCTTGGTCTGGTTGTCTCATCTTTTACCACCGGGATAGTAACTATCTCAGAATCTATGATTATTTTCAGAATTGTTATTTTCCCAATATTCACCGTGGTAGGCCTTTTCATAGGTTACATAATTTTCCGATATTCCATGTCACTAAGGAACAGTTTCTCAAGTGTCAACTGGGTCGCGCTGATTATAATCTCAATTATAGCCTTCATATTTGACAGCGGCTACATCCTTGGGGCTCTTCTCGCACTTGGAGTCGGAGTTGTAGGTTACATAATGCAGAACAACCTTTTTGATTTCAACAATCTTTTCACAGGCACCCTTGGAACAAGAATATGCCCCAGATGCGGTTATGTGAACAGAGGAAATGCCAATTTCTGTTCCTCCTGTGGTGAGCCCTTCCTCAAGCAGCAGTAGTCAGAAAAATAATCAGTATGGCCTCCGAAGTCCCGGCACCTCTGCAAATTTATTAATGAGTTATGGATTACCAATGACCTTGCCACATCAGTTGGCTTCTCTAAGAGGGTAAAATATGGCGAATTCGGTTGCAATAATCGCAGATTCAAAATCAGGAAAGACATATAAAAAGGACATTTCACCTGAAAGTCTCAGCTCGCTTTCCGGCAGGAAAGTGGGAGACGAAGTGGACGGAGTCTTCTTTGAGCTTCCGGGATACAAGCTTAAGATCACAGGAGGAAGCACAAACGACGGCTTTCCCATGAAGAAGGATCTTCAGATATCAGGAAAAAAGAGAATACTCAGAACTTTTGACACAGGAAAGAAAGCAAAGAACGGCTACAGAAAGCGTGTAACATTCAGAGGTGCTATTATAGGTCCGGACATTGCACAGCTGAACCTTAAGGTAATCCAATACGGGCCAACATCTCTGGAAGAAAGCTCAGGAAACAAGGAGTAGAATGATCAAAACGGCCCAGCTACCACAGCCCACTGTCAATATTGGCATGGTGGGTCATGTGGATCATGGAAAGAGCACCCTTACCAAGGCGCTCACAGGAACCAAGACGGATATCCATTCTGAGGAAATAAAGCGTGGAATATCCATAAAGCTGGGATATGCTGAAACTCCTGTATACAGATGTGAGGGGCCGGATGGAGAATATTATTCCCGTGAGAAGACCGACGAAAGCTGTGAGCTGACAAGGGTAATCTCTTTTGTGGATGCCCCTGGCCACGAAACACTCATGGCAACAATGCTCTCAGGCTCATCCATAATGAATGGCGCTCTTCTTGTAGTAGCAGCCAATGAAAAGTGCCCACAGCCCCAGACAAGGGAACATCTTATAGCTCTGGAAATAATGGGAATAAAGAACATAATAGTGGTTCAGAATAAGATCGACCTTGTTACAAGGGAGAGGGCCATTGAAAGTTACAAGGAGATCAAGAACTTCCTAAAGGGTAGCATAGCAGAAAATTCACCCGTGATACCTGTAAGTGCATACCACAATACAAACATCTCGGCTCTCTTCAGGGCAATAGAGGAGGTTATCCCCTCACCTTCACAGCAGGAGGGAAAGGACCCTTTAATGTATATCGCAAGATCCTTTGACGTGAACCGTCCAGGTGCAGGCATAAAAGATCTCAAGGGAGGAGTTCTTGGAGGGTCACTGATCCAGGGGGAACTTAAAGTTGGGGATGAAATAGAGATCTCACCAGGACTTCAGATGTCAAGAGGGGGCAAGCAGACCTGGGAGGACGTTATCACAACAGTCACCGGACTGAGGGCAGGAGAAAACTCCTATGAAGTTCTGAAACCCGGAGGACTCGCTGCTGTTGGAACACTTCTCGATCCTTACCTGACAAAAGGGGATTCATTCACCGGAAGGGTTCTTGGAAGCGTTGGAAAAGTACCACCAACAATATTCAGTCTGACGCTTGAAACACACCTGCTGAAGCGAGTTGTCGGTTTCCAGGAGGAGCAGAAGGTCGAGTCAATAAAGAACAGGGAATCTCTCATGCTTACAGTTGGAACCGCAAATACAGTGGGTGCAGTTACCAACACCAAAGGTGGCAGGATTGAACTGTCACTCAAGTATCCTGTTTCAGCCTATGAGGGAGAAAGGGTTGCCATTGGAAGGAGGATCTCCAACAGGTGGAGACTCATAGGATACGGCAACATACTGGTAATTCACTGATCAAGTCTGTTTTTAAGAAAATAGTCGCATTTCACGTTAAGTGGGCAATTTTCACATTCCGGCTTAGTTTTGCAGTAATCCTTGCCCAGATATACGATCATTCCATGCAGATTTTTAAGAACTTCTGTGCTTCTGCCTATTCTATCATAGACAAGTGTCTTGGCCTCATCTATTGTATTTGCGTCAATTCCAGCCCTGCTGAAAATTCTGAGCGTGTATTTATCCACCACGAACACAGGAAAATCAAGTGCATAATTCAGGATAGAATCACAGGTCTCACGACCGATGCCATTTAGAGACATAAGGAAGTCATGGGCTTCATCCATACCTGCTAGCCTCATTTTTTCAAGAGATCCATATCTTCCAATGATCGCCCTTGCTATGGTTACTAGACGCTTTGCTTTCTGATTGTAATATCCGGAGCTCCTTATGGGTGGTGCGATTCTTTCAGGATCGGCGGCTGCGATGGACTGGAGTGACAGCATACCATTATCCTTAAGAGAAATTATGGCCTTTTCAACATTTGTCCAGGAAGTATTCTGAGTCAGGATAGCACCGATCAATATCTCCTCGTCAGATTCCCCCGGCCACCATCCAACATCACCATATCTTCCAAGAAGGAGCTCATGCAGATCAGAGATATTCATCCAGCCTTCAGGTATGTACCAGATAAAAAAATGTCTATGGAAAATCCTGAAAAAAGGATTATAATTCATACAGTGATACTGGTACATGAGTGAGTTCGATGCCATCGTTGTGGGTGGCGGACCTGCCGGTTCTTCTGCAGCTATGAGACTGGCATCTGCTGGGCACAATGTTTTGCTGGTTGAAAAAGCAGACCCCCCAGGAAGCAAGAATGTTTCAGGAGGGGTACTCTGGGGAAACGACCTGGAAGCCGTCATACCTGACTGGCAGAAGACAGCTCCTGTTGAGAGATATGTCAAGGCCAAAGGTGTGGGGTTTCTCACAAAGGAGTCCAACATAGGCCTTGAGTTCCGCTCTGGTCTTTTTGACAAAAACAGGGCAGGACACATGGTTCTGCGTGCAAAGCTGGACCAGTGGCTTGTGAAGAAGGCGAAGGATATGGGGGCCATGGTTGCCACAGGAGTAACCGTGGACAGAGTCGCGTTTGATAAAGGCAAGGCAATAGGTGTGGAACAGGACGGAGACATTATCACATC
This sequence comes from Thermoplasmata archaeon, assembly GCA_021802365.1. Next base: position 4,336 of record JAKAAJ010000025.1, read on the forward strand.
TGACTGCGTTATTCTTGCAGAGGGAGCAAATCCCAGAGTTGCCATCGATTCAGGCCTGAGGGAGCCACTGAATGACAAGGACGTTGCCATCGGTGTCAAGGAGGTTATCAAGCTCTCTGAGAAGACAGTGAATGAAAGATTCAACCTCAGGGATAAAGAGGGTTTTGCAGGAGAGTATGTTCTGGGCTTTCTTCCTGATCAGGTTGAGGCAGGCGGTTTCCTTTACACCAACAAGGAAACGATTTCAGCAGGAGTGGTTATCTCAATGAAACATCTCAGGGAAAACGACAGAACATATTCATTTGACATTATAGAGCAGTTTCTGGAGCATCCTGCCATTGCACCTCTTGTAGATGGGGGTTCCGTTGAGGAATACAGTGCCCATATGGTGCAGGAAGGCGGGATAGAGAGAGTTCCAAAGCTCTATGGAAACGGTTACATGATCGCCGGTGACGCTGCAGGATTTTCATTCAGCAATGGCCTGGTACTTCAGGGAATGAATTATGCAATTGCATCCGGAATTGCTGCAGCTGACACATTTATCGAAGCTAAGAAGGGGAGCGGAGTGAGCGAGGAGTCGCTCGCAGGATACAGGAAGAGGCTTCTTGACTCATATGTTCTGAAGGATCTCTACAATTTCAGGGGCATTGATGAGGTCACCTGGGGAAAACTGCCTCACAGGGCAATGCCAAACGCTCTTGAACACATAATGAAGGGACTCTTCATTGAGCAGGGTGTTCCAAAGAAGCACCTTTACCAGCTGATGACCGAAGCTCTCGGTGAATCGGGAATAAGGACATCGGAAGCGGTGCTGGAAGGATACAGAATGTTGAGGAGGATGTAATATGAAACTTGAAGACAGACTGGCACTTTTGAATTATAAGATAGACAGAACCTATGCACACATTACGGTAAAACCAGACATATGCGAGACCTGCCCAGATCATTTCTGTACGTTCTCATGCCCTGCAAAATGCTATACTCTTATTGACGGCAAACTGAACTTCAAGTATGAGGACTGCGTAGAGTGTGGAACCTGCATTGTAGCCTGTGCCCATGGGAGTGTGTCCTGGACAAACAGCAAGGGCGCACATGGAGTGAAATACAAGTACGGGTGATCATAATGGCTTTACATCTTGTTGTTCTGATAAAAGTGGTTCCGGACGGAAAGGAAGTCTTTGTTGATCCTGTAACTTTCACACTGAACAGATCAATGGCCACAAACATAATCAACCCAGCAGATGAGAATGCCCTGGAGGCAGCCCTTCAGATAAAGGACAAAATGGACGCAAAGATCACAGTTATGACAATGGCCCCACCATTTGCTGAGCCATTTCTAATGGAATGCATGTCCAGGGGTGCTGATGAGGCAGTACTTATAAGCGACCGGGCAGTTGCAGGTTCAGATACCTATCCTACAAGCCTGACGGTGGCAGCTGCCATAAGGAAGATGGGGGATGTTGACATAGTTTTTGCAGGTGAGAAAACATCGGATTCCAGTACCGGGCATGTGGGGCCAGGTGTTGCAGAATTCATCGGAGCAGAACTTGCCTCCTATTCCAGAAAGGTAACCTATGAGGATGGCTATGTTATAGCGGAGAGGGAGCTGGAAAATGGAGTTGAGGAGGTCAGGATTCCAACTCCGGCCGTTGTTACAATACTTACCGATTCCAATGATCCAAGAAGGGCGACACTGAGAAAAAAGATAGATGCGATGAAAAAAGGGATAATCACATGGTCACTGGCAGATATCAATATACCGGCAGACTGGGTTGGACTCAGGTCATCCCCAACTGTCGTGAAGAAGATGCTCCCGTTCCCCAGAAAGGACAGAAAGGCAGAGAAGATTGAGAAGGATAAGATCCCTGAACTTATAGATAACCTGGTCAAGGCCGGTGTTATAAATCTGGAGGCTGAGTGAAATGGCAGATATGAAAAAGGCAGAACCGCCGAAGGACCCTTCACAGTACAAGGGGATAATGGTTTACCTTGACTCATTTGATGGATCACTTACAAGAGCAGCACATGAGATGATCGGTGTTGGAAGGAAAATGGCGGATAAGGTCAAGGAGCCATGCATAGGCGTCGTTATAGGAGACAGGGTTGCCTCCATGGTAGATGATGCCGGAAAATATGGTTGTGATGAAGTCTATGGGTTTGAATCCCCCGATCTGTCCATGTACAGGTCCAGGCCATTCACAGATATACTTTCCGGAATGGTCTTTGAGAAGAAACCCAACATACTCATAGTCCCTGGAACAAAGAACGGGAGGGACCTTGCTGCCAGGACAGCGGTAAGGGTTCAGTCAGGTTTGACGGCAGACTGCATGGAAATCGATGTTGAGCCTGAAACGGATATCCTCATAGCAAGGAGGCCGGATTACGGAGACAGCACAATGTCCGAGATCAGATGTGAGAAACACAGGCCACAGATGGCCACTTCCAGGCCTGGCACATTTGAAGTTCCGCCTTATGATGATAAGAGAACATTCAAGAAAGAGATCCGTAAGGTTGATCTAAAAAAGGAACAGCTCAGGGAGGAAATACTCAGCTTCAAACCAAAGGGTGGCGAAGATATAACAGTGTCAAAGGTGCTGGTATCAGGAGGCCTTGGAATGGGTAATGCGGAGGGGCTGAAGCTCATCGAGCAGCTTGCTGAACTCATGGGGGGCTCTTATGGCGTCACAAGACCTGTTGCAGATCTGGGATGGGCTCCAAGAGACCACCAGGTAGGGCAGACAGGAAAGATTGTCAGGCCAGATCTCTATATTGCTGCCGGGATATCCGGAAAACCACAGCACATTGTTGGAATGATGGACAGCAAGACAGTCATCGCCGTGAATAAGGATCCTGAGGCTGAGATAACAAAATACTCAGACTATGTAATAAACGGAGACCTTTACGAGATCCTTCCAGTGTTCATAGAAGAGATTAAGAAAAGAAAACAGGGAAAGGGCAGGAAATAATACCCATTTCCGGTCTCTTTATTTTCTATTTTTTGAAATCCTTGCACTAAGTTATAAAGTCTGCGAGGGCAATCTCTCTCTGATCTCCTTTCTCATGAGATCTATGGCATCCGGAAGACTACGTTCGCTCTGTGTGTTATCTCTGTTTCTCAGAGTCACTGAATTCTGGCTCTCCTCTCTTTCGCCCACCACAATAACATAAGATGGGCGCATCTGTCTGATCATCTTTATCTTCTTGTTCATGGTTTCGCTGCTGAGGTCAGCCTTCGCCCTTATCCCTGCATTTCTGAATTCCCTTTCAACTCTGAGAGCATATTCGGAGAATTTTTCGCTCACAGGAACAATGTATGCCTGCAGTGGGGAGAGCCATGTTGGAAATTTTCCGGCAAAGTGCTCTATGAGTATGGCCATGAATCTTTCATAGGATCCAAATATTGCCCTGTGAAGCATAATGATCCGGTCATGTTTGCTCTCCTGGTTTATGTAATAAAGTCCAAAGTTGGATGGCATGAAGAAGTCCACCTGAATCGTGGAAAGCTGCCAGCTTCTACCAAGCGCGTCCCTGATATGCACATCAATTTTCGGGCCATAAAATGCCGCTTCTCCTGGAATTTCCTTGAATGGTATCCCGGACTTCTGGAGAGCTGTTCTCAGCTGATCCGTGGCTTCATCCCATAGGCTGAAATCAGGTTCCAGATCTGTTGAACTGCATTCAGGGCAGGATAGTGTATCCTCCATTGATGACCTTCTTGTTTCGATCTGATAGCCGCATTTCTGGCAGATATACCTTATGAGGTAGTTCTCAGGTTTGTCCCTGTCTATGGCACTGAGTTCAAATGTAAGTTCCATGCTCCCAAATACTGTATCGAAAGTTCTCCTGATCATCTCAATGACTCTGGATATTTCATTAAGTATCTGATCAGGCCTGAGAAACCCATGTCCATCGTCTACTGTAAACATCCTTGGCCTTGTAAGACCTCCAACCTCCCCGGATTTTTCGTATCTGTAAACTGTTCCGGGTTCGGAATAGAGCACAGGCAGTTCCCTGTAGCTTTTCGGTGTACGCTCAAATATTATAATATGTCCCGGGCAGTTCATTGGCTTGACGCCGTAATTGTCACCGTCAGGAAGGGTGAATAGAAACATGTTCTCCTTATACTTGGCGTAATGTCCTGACTGCTTCCAGATGGTGTCTCTGAATATGTGTGGTGTCTGAACATCCTCCCAGCCATACTCCCTGTTCAGTTCCCTCATGAATTGCGTGAGTTCGTTCTTCAGGATTGTTCCGTTGGGGGTATAGAATGGGAATCCCGGTGCCCGTTCGGAATTGAAAACAAAGAGATCCATCTCCTGCCCGATTCTTCTGTGATCTCTCTTTGCTGCCTCTTCCCTGTTTTTCAGGAATCTTTTAAGCGAATCGTCGGATTCAAATGCAGTCCCGTAAATCCTCACAAGCTCCGGATTCTGGTCTTCACCCTTGTAATGGGCGCTGGCCACAGAGAGAAGCTTGATGTTTCTGAGAAATCCAGTGCTGGGGACATGCGGTCCGCGACAGAAATCAGCAAAGTTTCCCTGCCTGTAAACTGATGAACTCCCACCATCGGGGACGCTCTCCTCTATCTTCTCTGATTTGAAGGGGTTCCCTCTGAACATGTCCTTCAGTTCGTTCTTTGTATGAATTTCACGTATAATGGGAATATTCCTGGCGGCAATCTCTTTCATTCTTTTCTCAATTCTTTCGAGCGTTTCCTGATTGACAGGCTCCATCATAATATCATAATAGAACCCGTCATCTGTGGGAGGACCTGCATTTGGCTTTGCTTCCGGAAACAGCTCCGTAACAGCATCTGCGAGGAGGTGGGCCGCAGAATGCCTCAGTATCCTCAAACCTTCAGGAGAACCAGCCCTGATAGGCATGATTGTAATGTCCTGATCAGCAGTAGTGGTGAGGTCCAACTCCTTTCCATCGAGAGACGCAGCTACTGCATCCTTAACGCCTCTGCGCTTCAACGCTTCGGCAAAGCTCTCCCCTTTTTTCACCTCCACTTTTTGAATCTCCTGCTGAGACATCCTGACCCTATAGACTATGAATATATAGAACTTAACAGGATTATTCCAGTTTTATTGAGCCCAGGTCAATGGCTCTGAGAAACTCCTTTGCCTTCTCTATGTCAGGAGACGGGGGCCTATCACTCTCAAGAACAGGCACTCTTTTCCTGAATTCTCCGACAATTTCCTGAACGGCAGGGGAGACAGAATCCTTTAAAAAGTGCACTCCCTGTGATGCCAGTAGCATCTCTATAGCCACTATTTCCTCAATATTGTCCACTATTTCAGAAAGCTTTATGGCAGAATTGGTTCCCATACTCACATGATCCTCCTGGTTGGCAGAAGTCGGAATAGAATCCGAGGTAGAGGGGAAACAGAGTGTCTTGTTCCTGTTGCACAGTGCCGCTGCAACATACTGTGGTATCATGTATCCTGAATTCAGGCCGCTTGATGAAGACAGAAATGGGGGGAGTCCACTGAGTGAGGAATCAGTAAGCCTGGCAATACGGCGCTCTATCATGTTGCCAAGATCTGTAAGGGCTATGGCCAAAAAGTCAGATACAAGTGCCACAGGCTCACCATGAAAATTGCCGGCTGAAACATATTCACCTTCATGTATCAGGGGGTTATCAGTTACACTGTTTATTTCTCTTTCAAGAACAGTTTTAGTGTAATTCATTGTATCAAGGACAGCCCCATAAACCTGTGGAATGCATCTCAGAGAGTATGCATCCTGTATCTTTGAAGTGAAAGGCTCCTGAAGGTTTCTGCTGCCATTGAGGATGTTCACAAGTTCTCTGGCTATTATGGCCTGCCCTGGCTGATTTCGTGCCGCCATAGCCCAGGGCGTGAAAGCCCTGGTGGTTCCCCTGAGTGCTTCAAAGGAGGTCCCTGCAGTGATAAGTGCTTCCTTCATAATGGAATAGGAACGGTGAAGATTCACAGATAGAATTCCGCAGATAGTGGCGGTGCCGTTTATGAAAGATACTCCCTCCTTTTCTCTGAAATTATAAGGTTTAAGACCTGACTTTCTGAGCGCTTCAGAGCTATCCATTTCGGTGCCTCTGAAATATGCTCTTCCCTCACCCATAAGTGAAAGTGCTATGTGTGCCAGAGGTGCCAGATCTCCACTTGCTCCCACGGATCCATATCGCGGGACTACCGGGCAGAACTCTGAATTGAGAGCATCCTTCAAGGACTCAAGAAGGCCGGTAGTAATGCCTGAGTATCCCTTCAACAGGCTATTAAGACGCACGACTATCATTGCCCTGACATATACTTCGGGCAATGGCTCACCTACACCGGAAGAGTGGCTCCTGATGAGGTTGACCTGAAGACCAATACGATTCTCTGGGGATATTTTCGTATTTAGCAGGTTTCCAAATCCTGTGTTTACTCCATATATATTTTTTCCAGATTCATAGAGCTCCTCCAGGGATCTTCTTGACTCAATAGTCCGCTCCATGGAAGATCTGTCTATCTCAACCTCCTCATGATATTGAGCAATTCTATAGAGTGAATCTATATCCAGGGATCCCCCATCCAAAGTAACTGTCATGGAATCCAAAATGCCTCTCCTAAGATAAATTGTATGCATTATGCTCTGTGGATGATTGAACAGAGCACTGACTCAGGATAACCTCTTGAAAATGGTTAACGTTCAAGAGAACTAATTGCGCTCTAAATTATGGTTGGAAAACTCTGAAAACCAACTCTTTGGGCCAAGTCAGATAGCGTTTATAAGGGTGATCAGTTCTCAATTTATGGAAAGATCGAAATCATTTCGCTAAATAATTTTTCAGAATTGATCCCGCGCAATTGAGAGAAATAATCCAGTATCCCTGCAGGATAATGAAATTAAGTGGGAATGGTTTTTTGAGATTTATATATGCAGGTGCCGGGATTTGGACCCGGGTTGAAAGCTTGGAAGGCTCTCGTGCTAGACCAGACTACACTACACCTGCATCAGATTATTATGTGGATATTGTGAAATCCACTGTTCCACTTCTATTGTGGCCGCTCCAGTTCATATGGAAGTAGTATTCATTGTCGACAGAGGATGAAAAGGAAAAGATGAGAGTATCATTGGATGAGAAGAAATGAGCATCTGATAATGTGGAATAGGTAGTTGATGACGATGCCCGATAATCCAGGGAAGTAACTGTGAAGTTGTATCTCGATGTAAGGTTAAGCTGGTAGGAATAAGTCCCTGCTGGAAGTGAAGATGAAGTTACGAATGAATTTACGCCGCTTGTTGAAAGTTGCACCAGCTTGCCGTCATAATGCATATCTGCCTGTGAAATCTGGGGTGCAGATACCACATGTAATGGCGGGTTCAGGAAAACAATCCAGAAAAGCATCCAGGTGAGGACATACATTGCTCCGTTCAGGAACTTGTGGGAATTTCTCTCAGAAACCTTGACCTTCAGGAACCTGAGGATCTTGCCCAGGAACACCAGAACCACAATCATAATCAGAACGGAGAGGTAGGTATATCCCAGAAGCTGGAGGTATCCCGCGAGCAAACCAGTGAGGAGCCCCATAATAAAAATCAGTATAATGGCTTTCGCCCGTTCCCTTTCCTTTCTGATGTAATCTGTTTCATCAAATTCAGGAACTTCGAATACGGGCTCATCTTTCGGTTTTGCCATGAGATTTCACCCCTATAGGTTTACAATTAATGAATTTAACGTATCAAATGGATTGCTAGAGAGTACCACACCAGAAGCTATTAGGATCCCATCAGCACCAAGCTCAAGGGATCTGGTAAAATCTTCCCTCTTCTTAATACCGGCACCAACCAGAAGCCTTACGGATCTGCTGTGGCATATATCTGAGGTTTCCTGAATTATCTCCGGCCTTGCGCTGGTGACGGAAACATTTCCGCCGATGAGTTCCGGCGGTTCGTATGCTATCGCATGAGGTTGAAGTGAAGAAAACTGAGCCACCTCGGCAGGAGATTCACAGCATACTGTGATCTGAAAACCCAGCTCATTTGCCCTCTCTATAGTTTCCCTGACTTTATCCGGGGTCAGCCTCCTTTCGGAGTGGTTTATTATGCTTCCTTTGATTCCAAGATCCTTCAGAGCTTCTATGGATATCTGACCAGTGTGGGCCCCATAGCTTACAGAGTCAACATGCTGTGAAACAAATTCCAGTTCCGGAAAATCACTGGCTATCCTGACATCAATGGGATTCAGTGCAAAGACAACATCACAGCCGGAGGGAATAGATAAATTTCTGAAAGGTTTCAGAAAATTTGCCGCATTGGAGCCTGAAGAGTTGTTGTAGTGCTTCAGATTCACTATTACAGTTATTTGTTTCAATTCAATATGTGATTTAAAAATAATATTTTAAGGAATTACATCCTCCGATGAATGATTCTGCATTAAGGAAAATGTGAAGCAATACCAAAAAATTCTTTAGGGAAGATTTCCATAAATATAATATTCTATATTGTATAAATTTTCCTGAGCCTTAAAAATTTATATGGCAAACTAATATCTGTTTATAAAATATAAATCCCTGAATTCTATTAAAGGATTTTGAAACTTCCCGGAACACATTACGTTTTTTTATTCTGTATAAATTTGTAAGTATGGGGATCAGGGCAGTTTTTATCAGACCTAGCAACAAAACAGGCAGCGCATATATGACAAAATGGGGTTTTCTGCCTGCGCCCCTGGGGCTTTTAACACTTGCTGGTGAGGTTCTAAGGATACCAGGTTCCAGAGTAGAGATAATAGACATGGAGGGAGACTCTCTTGAACTGGATGAAACTGTTGAAAAGGCCCTATCATTGAACCCTGATTTAGTCGGAATAACACTTCATGCCACCGCTGCACACAATAATGCAGGATACATTGCAAGAAAAATAAAGGAGAGAAAGCCTGATACGGTTCTGGTTGCAGGAGGGCATCATGCAACTTTCCTGCCAAAGGAGATACTGAGGGAGGGTTTTGATATATCAGTGCTTGGAGAGGGAGACGAAACAATCTATGATATTGCCATGGCTATTGAGAAAGGAGAAGGATTCTCAAAAGTTGATGGCATTGTCTACCGCGATGGAGAAAGGTATGTGAGGACAAAACCAAGAAAGCTGATAGCCGACCTGGATTCGCTACCCATGCCTCCACTTGAGCTTCTGGATAGCAGCAAGTATACTTTCCGTGTATTCGGCAGCAATGAAAAGGTGATGTGTCTTGAAACCTCCAGAGGTTGCCCTTATGCCTGTGATTTCTGCTCAGTAACACCAACTTGGGGAAACAAATGGAGAAACAAGTCCAACGCAAGGATCATTGAAGAAATGAGGAGTGCAAGAAATGCCGGTTATGACTGGATATTCTTCACAGATGACATATTCCTCGTCTACCCTAATGTCAAGAGCAGAATGCAACTTTTCAGGGATATTATTGAGGAAGGCCTTAACATGAAGTGGATTGTACAGATGAGAGCTGATGTTACTGCAAGGAATCCTGAAGTGATTAGGCTTGCAGCACAGGCGGGCATGTCCATCTCTTTCCTTGGGGTTGAGTCTGGAAGCGAGGAAATACTTAAGAAAATGCACAAAGGGGAGTTTACCCCACAGTCGGTTGACGCTGTAAGGATACTATCAGAGAATGGGATCGTTGTGCTTGTTGGAATGATGATCGGGGCCCCATATGAAAGACTCAGAGACATAATTTCCACAATTAGGTTTTCACGTGCTCTGGCAAGGGCAGGTGCAGATGCTGTTCAGTTCTCAATATACACTCCACTTCCAGGGACCAGGGTATTCAATGAGGCCATGAATGAGAAATCCCTATTCACCATGGACTGGGACAGGTATGATGTCCTCACTCCTGTAATGAAGACCAGAACTGGTCCAGTTCTCGATCACCTGGCCCAGTTTTACGCATCATACAGTTTCTATATTTACAAGTTTTTCCGGGGTAAAATAAAGAATATAAAGAACACAGGCAGGAAGAAGGAGCTTGTGGATAATGCAATGAACTTCATTCTGAAGATGATGCCTTCCTATATCAGGGATTTCCTGAAGTTCCCTAAGTTCCTGATGAACACGTACGACCTTTACTGGAAGGGAAAGAAGGGAACGTCAATGGACAGAGACAAGGCAATGGAGGCAATGGACAGCTCAAACAGGATAGTATATGATCTGTCAGATGGAAGTAAGAATCC
>JAKAAJ010000026.1 GCA_021802365.1 Thermoplasmata archaeon
TGGACTTTTTTATCCCTTTCCCAGTTGTAGATGTTCATGGATGGTCAACCGATATATCTATTTAAATGTAAAGTTTCGATTTTGTTCCTAATATTCAGATAAAGAGTTAGGAAATAGCCAAATCTCTTTTTTTCATTTATTTCCAGTGTTATTTTTATAAAGATTAAATCAAAGGATGATTCTTTTTCTCAGGTTGGTTTAGGTTCAGGAACGTTCTTAAGTTTTTCATATATCATGAAAAGAATGGACTGATTTTATAATTGTAAATTGGTTCGGGTCTTGACGACGCCATTCTAAAATCCTACCACCATGCCTCGTTGATTACTTTTTTGGAATATTTTTTATGGAAATTCTATGAAGTGGTTTGTGTCTTTATCTCCTATGTTCAAAGACTATGGTTGGGTAGCAAATACCTATTGACCCTTGCATTTCATTGTACCGAGACATTATTCTAAAAACTGACTCAAAACTAGGTAATGAATAAATATGATCTGGTTATAGGGTTTAAATAAGATTGAATGGCCAATACAGAGAACAATGAGGCATCCCAGCTTGCTTACAGACCAAAACTTTTGAAGGGATTAGCTTACGGTTTTTTATCTCTTTTTTCCATTTATCTTATGTATATCCTTGGTGGAGCAGATTCAAGGATTTACACAGATCCAATACTTGCTGGCAGTACTTATCAGCCATTCCTTTTAGCTTTATTCCTGCTGATAGCAATTATGTTTATCAACCGGAAGCATCCAATAATTCTCTCCTATATTACCGGCATTCTAATGGTAGGGTACATTGGAATTGCACTGGTTATTTCCAGCAATTTTACCCTGCTTATTTTTCCAGTTGTTTCTGCAATATTGCTGTATCTGATGTACGTATCCATATCAGATGATTTCCCCCATGGTTTCAGAAGAACTGGAATATTTGTTATTGCAGTCTTCATAATGTTCCTCATTGGAGGTGCTGTAAGGTTCTACTTAAATCCAAATGAATTTGCTCTTCTTATTGGCTCTATATATGATGATGAAAACCCGCTGGGTGTGCCATTTCTTTTTTACAACGGAATAATCTTCTATGGCCAGTATCTTGTTGTTACTGTGAGCCTTCCAATAATAGTGCTTTTCTCGGCACTTGCTGCAGTACTGACTGAAAACTACCTTTTAATATTCCATCTTTCAAAAAATCCCGGTTCATCTTCTATTAGTAATTTCAGCAGATCTGCTAACAGTGCACTAACGGCTCTTTCATGCCAGTGTGAGGGAATAACGGCTGCTTTTCCCTCAATCGTAGCCACACTCCTACTGAGCGCAGTTATCCCCCTTATTTCACTCAGCATTTTCCTAGTAGCTATGACAAATGTATTCCTTGCACTTTACTTTATCAGGGGAAAGCGCATTATCTTCCTGGAAAAAGTGTGGAAGTTCCCTTCTACAGATAGGTTCGTCTATTTGAACGTTGCTCTTATAGTTCTTATTCCGGTATTGAGTTTGTATGCGATATATTTTGGTTTTGAAAGGTCTCTGCCTGTACTCGCTTTTATAAATATATCAATGTTCCTTTACGGAATACTTGTATTTTATGGGTTCTGGACTTTCACAAGAAGGCCAATATCCATGAATAAGCCAGTGATTTATTCTCTTATTCTAATATCTTCAATACTAATGTTTCTATGGTACTATCCACCATTAACATCAGACGCTGCATTTTCTATCTTAGGATTCATAGCAATGTCTGTGTCTTCTATATCGGGTGGGATACTTTCAGGCATTGTTTTCAAGTCGCTGTCTGAGAGGGCAGGGAGACTTTATTTGCAATTCATCACTATGATGTTTACAACATTGGCAATAATTGTATTCTACATAACCGCCATAGCTCTTGATATTGTCTATAGGCCATTTGGCTCCACAGAGCAGCTCCTTTTCTCACTCCTTGTTTGGGGTGTGACTCTACCGTTCGTATGGATAAGCACCAACATTTCACTTAATTATGAGGTACCATCCAGTAATCAAGTATTTATTATTGAAGAAAAGGGAGCCCACGATACTGATATTGGAGCTTAATACATTGAAAAAAAGCCAAAAATGATTACGAGAAAAGATGTAATTATTGTTATATAAGACTGTTCAATATCCGATAAATAAAGTTGGTGTTATATGGGTCGAAAAGAGGACAATATCGCCAAGGCAATGAAACTTATAGAATTGCCTGACAGAATTAGGAATATGGGGATCGCTGCCCATATTGATCATGGAAAAACAACATTGAGTGACAACCTGATCGCTGGAGCAGGAATGATGAGTGAGGATCTGGCTGGAAAACAGTTGATGCTTGACTTCGATGAACAGGAACAGGCAAGAGGAATCACAATAAACGCTGCTACTGCCTCAATGGTTCATGAACTTGATGGGAAGGAGTATTTGATTAACCTTATAGATACCCCTGGTCACGTCGATTTTGGTGGAGATGTAACAAGGGCAATGAGGGCCGTTGATGGCTGTATTATTGTGGTTGATTCTGTGGAAGGAGTAATGCCACAGACTGAAACAGTTATAAGGCAGGCACTCAGGGAAAGAGTCAAGCCAGTATTGTTCATCAATAAGGTGGATAGGCTTATAAATGAACTTAAGCTGAATGGAGAGGAAATGCAGAAGCGTTTCCTGAAAATAATTATGGACGTAAACAGGCTTCTTGCAAAGTACGCTCCAGCAGAGTTCCGCCAGGACTGGCAGGTAAATGTTCAGGACGGAAGGGTAGCCTTTGGTTCTGCATATAACAACTGGGCTATATCCGTACCTGCAATGAAGACATTCGGCGTTACTTTTAAAGATATAGCAGAACTGGTGAGGGACGGAAAACAGAAAGAACTCGCTAAAAAGGCACAGCTTCATAAAATCATTCTAAACATGGTTATCAGGCATCTTCCCAACCCAAAGGAGGCTCAGAAATACAGGATACCACAGATATGGAGAGGAGATGCAGAATCACCAATTGGGAAAGCCATGGCAGAATGCAACAGCCACGGCCCTGTAAGTATGATGATAACCAAAATTATCATTGATCCCCATGCAGGAGAGATTGCTGTAGGCCGAGTTTTCAGCGGTACAATCAAGAAAGGCAGCGAACTTTACATTGCGGGGCAGGGGAATACTAAATTCAAGGTTCAGCTGCTTGCAATGATGGTTGGTCCTGATAGGATTTCTGTCGATCAGATGGATGCAGGAAACATTGCTGCAGTGGTTGGCCTTAAGGCGGCCATTGCAGGTTCCACTGTCTCATCCAATGCAGATATGGATCCTTTCGAACCAATGATGCATTACACAGATCCAGTGGTTACACTTGCCATTGAGGCAAAGCATACAGCGGATCTCCCAAAGCTCATAGATGTCCTAAGGAGCGTTTCAAAGGCTGATCCCTCAATTCAGGTTGAAATAAATCAGGAGACAGGAGAGCACCTAATTTCAGGAATGGGTGAACTCCATCTGGAAGTCACTCTATACAGGGTTAAAAACGATTACAAGGTGGAAGTTCAGACTTCCGAGCCTCTTGTAGTTTACAGAGAAACCATAGATCACAAAGGAGGGCCTTTTGAAGGAAAGTCACCAAACAAACACAACAGGTTTTACTTCGAGGTAGAGCCGCTGGCCGAGGAGGTAATAGCCCTTATTAAAGAAGGTACAGTCCCTCAGGGAACAAAATTCAAAGACAAAAAAGCTCTGATAGACATCCTGGAAAAGAATGGGCTGTCAAGAGAGGAAGCCAGAGGTCTCATAGCGGTAGAAGGAAATAATATAATGGTTGACGTAACAAAAGGAATTCAGTATCTAGATGAGACAATGGAACTTCTGATTGAATCATTCAATGAAGTCATGAACAGGGGTCCACTTGCCAATGAGAAAGTTTTCGGGATCAAGGCGAGACTGGTAGACGCAAAGCTTCATGAAGACAGTATTCACAGGGGTCCAGCTCAGGTAATTCCAGCTGGAAGGAACTCAATTTATGGTGCAATGACTCAGGCAAAGAGGGTGCTTATGGAACCAATGCAAAAGGTATTCATCAACGTTCCTCAGGATATAATGGGTTCTGTAACTAACGAAATTCAGCAGAGAAGAGGTGTCGTGGAGGAAATGAACCAGGATGGGGAGGATCTTGTTATAGTGGCAAAGGTTCCAGTTTCCGGAATGTTTGGTTTCGCCTCTGCAATAAGGAGTGCTACGGGTGGAAAAGTCCTCTGGAGTTCTGAAAACTATGGATATCAGAGAGTGCCATCTGAGCTTCAGAAAGATATTGTGGCAAAGATAAGGGAGAGGAAAGGGCTGAAACCTGAGCCATACGATGAGGCATATTACGCCTCTCTTTAATTTTTATGAAGTTCATCTGCCTCAGGTGTCAGAAGGAACGCAATAACTTCGATCTCTACTGCTCTTGTGGCGGTCTTTTCAGACCGGTCCATGATTTTCAATTCAGTTCAAACTTGAAAAGCAATTTTCCATATATTTCAAAATGGGTTAGCCTGGGTGAAACTCTTACTCCTCTTATAGAAAGACAGCAATTTTTCCTGAAACTTGACTATTTTTCACCCACATATTCATACAAGGATAGAGGCACAATCACCCTCATATCCAGCCTTCTTGGAAAAATTCCTGAGGGATCAGATATAAACGAGGATTCATCTGGAAATGCTGGGGCCTCCATAGCAGCGTATGCCTCAGCGGCAGGTTTTAAACCGAATATATATGTCCCCCAAAATGCCAGTGAGTCCAAGATAAACCAGATAAAGAGCTACGGTGCAAAAATCCATACGGTTCAAGGGTCGAGGGAAAACGTTATGGAAGCCTGCAAAAGGGCCCCTGGATTCTATGCAAGCCATGTTCTCAGGCCTGAATTCAGAGATGGGATCAGGATGCTTAGCTACGAAATCATGACACAATTGAACTGGCATATTCCTGATGCGGTTGTGATGCCTGTGTCAGCTGGCACACTGCTTCTCGGTGTGATATACGGATTCAGGCATCTTCTCAACTCAGGGGAAATTTCCAGGATACCACAGATTATAGCCGTACAGACCGAATTCGTCTCCCCGCTTTATCACAGGATGGAGGGATTGCAATACAATCCTCCCAGGTCATATGTTTCTGTAGCCGATGCTCTTGTCTCACAGTCGCCTCCTCTTCTGGATGAGATGTATGAATCACTGAAAGGTTATGGAAAGGTGCTCATGGTAAGTGAGAATGAGATCATAAGTTCAAGAGAAATGCTGGCGCGGTCAGGTATACTTATTGAATATAGTTCTGCAGTAGCTTACGCAGGTGCCCTGAAACTGAAGGGATTGAAACCTGTGGTAATACTTACAGGAAATGGCCTCAAAAGTTCATACCCGAAATCCATTTGATTGCAATTCAAAGTAATCACCACAGATATCATTGAGATTTTCACCTTTTAACAACTGCCAGTCTCATCCAATATTATAAATATTAATTATTCCTAATTGAAATATGAAAGGAGAGAACCTTCTGAAAGAGATAGAGGAGATAAATGACGAGATAGTTGCCATTAGAAGGCATATTCATGAGCATCCGGAACTTTCTTTCCATGAATCGGAGACAGAGTCTTTTATAGCCAGAAAGCTGGAGGAGTTTGGCATAGAGGTCAAAAAGGGAGTTGGAGGCCATGGTGTAGTTGGACTGATAAAAGGAGGAAATGGAGATCGCACTATTGGCCTGAGAGCAGATATGGATGCATTGCCTGTCACTGAGGAGACTGGGCTTCCATTCTCTTCAAAAGTTCCCGGGGTGATGCATGCCTGTGGACATGACTCTCATGTTGCCATGCTTCTTGGTGCGGCTAAAATACTCGCAAAACATCGAAACGAACTGAAACAAAATGTCAAGTTTCTCTTCCAGCCAGCCGAAGAGGATGGAGGGGAGGGAGGTGCACTACCGATGATAAAGGCCGGTGCACTAGAAAATCCGCACGTGGATCACGTATTTGGCATTCATGTTATGAGTAATTCACCATCGGGGACTATCGCAATAAGATCCGGCCCGGTAATGGCGGCCCCTGATCTCTTTAAAATAGAAATAATAGGGAAAGGTGGTCACGGTTCAGAGCCAAATGAGGCCATAGATCCTATTTTCATCGGTGCACAGGTGATCAATTCAATCTATGGAATAAGGGCAAGATTCATGAATCAGGTCAAACCTCTCGTTATATCTGTCTGTATGGTTTCAAGTGGAACGAAGGATAACATAATACCGGAAAAAATGCACATGGAGGGAACCATAAGAACTCTGGACGAGACAATGAGGGCAGAAGTCAAAAGGAAGATGAGTGAAATTGTTCCCAGGATAATAGAGGGATTCGGTGCGAAAGGCCACATCTCTTTCAAGGAAAATGCCTATCCAGTAACATATAACGATCCCGCTTCGACTGAAAAAGTTATAGAGATTCTGAAAACTATTCCGCAATTCAAGGTAATTGACATTGGCCCTATCATGGGTGGAGAGGATGTGTCGCGTTTCCTGGAGAAAGCGCCAGGTACGTACTATTTTATGGGAACAAGGAATGAAGAAAAAAACCTGGTATTCCCTAATCATTCGTCAAAGTTTGCCGCAGATGAAGATATTTTGAAGTATGGAACACTCTCACATGTGCTCATTGCACTTAATTTCGAGTAATACAAGAATATCTCTCTGAAGAAGAAATTGAACCGAGCCGGGTCCACAGAGATTAAATGTTATGCAAGGGAAGGGTCTGGTTTTTTCTCTTTATCAATACTTTTTCCGTTTATTGTGAGGCTATACCTTAGATCGGTTCCACCACGTATAGCAAGTATGGAAACACTGCAATACTTGGTTAGAGAGAGGTTAATTGCTTTCCTTACCTTGTCTGGATCAATGTCACCTTCGAACATGAAATGGATGTCAGCCCATTTAACTACCTTGGGGTGCTCCTCTTCACGTTCCGCTCTCACTTTCACTCTGAAATCTGTGTAATTCTGTCTCATCTTGGCAAGAATTGAAATGACATCACCACTGGTACATCCAGCCATCCCGAATAGCAGAAACTGTGTTGGGGAATACATCCGGGTATTATCTGCGGATGGTTCTTTTATAACTACTTCCTCCATTTCAGGATCTGAAGATACCAGGCCTTTGTTCCGCTGTAGCTTGAAATTTACCTCTAGTGAAGACATTTTTATCAGTCTTCCGGGACTTTCTTCAACGCCATTCCAATGGCTTTAAGAGCGTTAAGTACGGCGGTAAGACCAGCAGAAGTTTCCGGGTCCTTCAGCATGGCATACAACCTCAGGAAGGAAGTTGCCTCAGGGTTTTTTGCGCCTACTACCATGCCTTCCCATATAGCCTCCGAATTATAGAGTATAGAATTTATTGCGTTAGAGGACATTTCACTGGACATAGAATGTATGAGGGCTGATAGAAGATTCATGGCTTTCTGGGCTCCATGCAGAAATTCCTTGGAGCTCATAAGATGCGACAGGTGTTCCAGGCTGTCAAGTATACCAGTTTCCTTAAGGTTAACTATTACTTTGATTGCAGCCTCAAGCTGGCCGGTATTTTCCATAATTTCTTTCAGAAATAACTCTATGTTATCCTGAGGCTGTCCCTGAAATTCCTTCTGTTTCTGTTCTTCTGACATTCAGATCATCCCCCTTAATATAGATGAGAAGTAAGTATCTGCGGAATAATTCCTTATAAGAAAATTCCCGGGACTCTCTGGGCCCATTGAAATATCTCCAGAAGCGTTCCCGTCATAAGAAGCCGCCTTGTCCTTGCCTGTAATGATTATTCCATGTGTTGAGTCCCTGTATTCTGGCTCTGACAGTCCTGATACACAATCTGCCACTATTCTCGAGGAGACAAACATTGCCTGCCTGTGCGCAGACACGGCTGAGCGGAATATTGTATTCCTCTGTGCATCACCTATTGCATAGGTATCGTCATAACCGCCCACAGTTAGATTCTTTGGATCAACTTTGGCATATCCGTACTCATCAACAGCAGAAATGTCAGATATTAACCCTCTCCCCCTCATTGGTGGAGATGCCACCAGCAAATTGTACTTGACTTTCTGGCCATCTGAAAGAACAACTTCCTTGTTCTTGCTGTCAACAGATGTTATTTCAGCTTTCTTATGTACCTCTATACCGCAC
This sequence comes from Thermoplasmata archaeon, assembly GCA_021802365.1. The sequence goes on from JAKAAJ010000026.1 coordinate 8,171, forward strand.
TTTTCCATGATGGGGGAAAGCAATGATGCAAATTTGCTGAAAGAATTTTCATCATTAGGTGTAAGAAAAACAACAGGGCTCTTTCCATCGAGCGAATGCTCTTTAATATAATCCTTCATTAAAAGTGAAAACTCTGCAAGGGTGGGAAAATAGGCATCACTTCTGTTGGAGGACCCAACAACTATCTGGCCGCCATTGAAGCTTTTCATATATTCTCTGATTTCAAGTGAATGCTGGAGGTCGAAGAAATGTTTTGCCTCTCCTTCGTATCCTGGAAGTTCCTCAGGCGCATTTCTGTTTCCAGAAGCAATTATGAGGTAATCTGCTACCATGGACCTGCCGGATCTTAAGAATACGGCCCTCTGCTTTACATCTATCCGGATCACATCATCTTTGATGTAATCAATTCCATAGTTAAGGAGAAAGTTGGTTGGTCTGACGCTTTTTCTGTAATTTCTGTAGCCGAATGGAATAAGCACCCCATCCGCCTTGTAGAAATGTCTGGATGAGTTTCCAACAACAGTAACTTCAAGTTCACTTAAGGTGGTAGAGAATCTCAGCTTGTTAGCAGCTGCAATTCCCGCAGTTCCATCGCCTACTATTACAACTTTTTTAGGTGTAGCCATCTAGGATTCACTTCCATTGAAATTTTTGACCAATGGGCTCAAAGAGTAATTGAGTAAAATAACTCGACTTTTTCTGATTTCCGAATCATTTAATGAGCCCCTTTTCACGCACTTTTATCGTAACTTGTTATTTGTAGTTTTCTCAGAGAATGATCAAATGGAACCAAAAGTTAGCACACTTCCCTACATTGAGCAGTTGTTACTGTAATTCAAGAATTCATCAGGGCGCATCATGATTAATATATGTGCAGCCGATTCTCCCCCATGGAGTGTTCCTTTAAGGTAATTGATAAGGGAAAGGACAGTATTACACTTGAAATGCTAAATTATGACAACACTCTGTTGAGACCATTAATAGACGAGATACTTCAGGATGAACAGGTTAAGGAGGCAAGATACTTCATCAAGCATCCAAAGATTGATAATCCAAAGATCTTCATAAAAGTCAAGAGTGGAAAACCACAGGCTGCACTGAAGCGCTCTATTAAAAAACTCGGGAAATTGTATGAAACAATAGAGGCTGATCTTCAGAAAGAAATCAAACAGAAGGAGCCAAAAAAAGCCAAAGCAGAATAAGAAAAAGTGGTAATTTTGGAATTTTTTCGCAGAGATATATGGGGATTTTCCTTCTGCTTACAGGTATGAGATAGAGACGTTATCAAGTTTGACCCAAGACTTCTCGATTCAGACGATCAATGATAATTTTTTTACTGGCGTTGGAGAGTTCAGTGGTTTAACCAGCGCAAGTTCGATCAGGAGGTTGTCCTCAATTCTGTGGTCAGGAGAGAATATAAATGACGCTTGTTATCTTACATTGCCCTCTGGTAAATTCTATGTAAGGGTTAAAGATTACAGAAAATGTCATGATTCCTCTCAGGAAACAGTAATCGGTGAACTGTTAAATGGAAAGGGGAGGATCGACTTTAGTTCTCCTGATTTTATTGTAAGGGCATATCATGCTGACAGGTGGTATATATGCATTGAAAAATGGAATAATACTCAGCTTAGCAGCCTTGAGAGAAGGGCACCTTTGAGGCCATTCTTTTCACCCATCTCGCTGTCCCCAAGAACTGCAAGGCTTATGATTAACATTTCAGCAACAAAAGCTGGTGATCTTGTTCTGGACCCTTTCTGCGGAACAGGTGGTATACTCATTGAGGCAGCACTCATGGGACGAAGGATTATGGGCAATGATTTCTCACTGGCAATGACATCCGGGACAAAACTGAACCTGAAATATTACGGAATAAGAGATTTCAGCATATTTAACTCAGATATACTCTCCTTTGACCCAGGGAGAAAAGTCGATGCTGTGGTTACGGATTTTCCTTACGGCCGCAATTCCCTTGTTTCGGACAGAGATTTTAAGGTATTCTACACCGGGGCACTTTCCAGAATATCCGGATTTCTAAAGGAGAAAGGAAGGCTGGTCTTGATGATCAATGATCCATCTCTCTTAACAATTCCAGGAAACCTGCATATATTGAAAACTGTGAGCTTTAGAGTGCACCGTTCACTTACAAGGCACATAATGGTATTGGAGAAAATAAGTGTCTGAAGCTATGTATTTATATAGAAGAACAAATTTACTTACAGAATGTATTCCCGGACAACAATAAGCCAGAGGTTAAGTTCACCCTTAAAGTATGAAATCGAGCTTTCAAAAAAATATGGCGCAGAAATGAGGAAAACAGACGCTTCACAATTTAAAGAAACAATTGAATCTCTCAATGCAAAGATAAAGGATTATGAAAATCTCACTCTGAGGCAGAGAGCAGAGATGGAGAATTACTCCAGAGCAAAGGAGAAAGAGATTTCCCGGATTACCCTGAATGCTTCACACGATGTAATCAGGAATATTCTTCCAGTGGTAGATGCACTGGATTCTGCTATCGGTTCATCCAAGGAGGCAGACAATCTAAGGGCACTTAGAACATCACTCTTGAAGGTGCTTGAGAAATACGGCCTCAGAGAAATACCTGCAAAAGGTGAGAAGTTCGATCCGTTTCTGCATGAAGCTGTAGCAGTAGTAAATGCTAAAGAGGATGGTATAATTCAGGAAGAATATCAGAAGGGATACAAGCTCAATGATGAGGTCCTGAGGACTTCAAAAGTGGTAGTAGGAAAAAAAGGTGATTAAATATGTCGAAAATAATAGGAATAGATCTTGGAACCAGTAATTCAGCAGCTGCCGTAGTCATCAGTGGTAAGCCAACAATCATTCCCAGTGCCGAAGGGGTCTCACTTGGGGGGAAAGCCTTTCCAAGTTATGTGGCATTCACAAAGGATGGGGAAATGCTTGTGGGTGAACCGGCCAGGAGGCAAGCATTACTCAATCCCGAAGGAACGATATATGCTGCTAAGAGAAAGATGGGAACAGATTTTAAGTTCAAGGTGAGGGACAAGGAGTTCACTCCACAGCAGATTTCAGCATTCATTCTTCAGAAAATTAAAAGGGATGCAGAGGCTTTCTTAGGTGAGGAAGTTAAGGAAGCTGTTATTACGGTCCCAGCATATTTTAACGATAATCAGCGACAGGCAACAAAGGATGCTGGGCTCATAGCCGGCCTCGAGGTAAAGAGAATTATAAATGAGCCAACAGCAGCATCACTTGCCTATGGAATAGATAAACAGAAGGAATCACAGAAAATACTTGTTTTTGATCTGGGTGGAGGCACACTTGATGTTACAATAATGGACTTTGGGGACGGAGTGTTTGAGGTCGTTTCAACCTCTGGAGATACACATCTTGGTGGAACTGATATGGATGATGCCATCATCAATTTCCTTGTTGATGATTTCAAAAAGAAGGAGGGAATTGATCTCTCTAAGGACAAGAATGCATTCATCCGATTGAAAGATGCTGCAGAAAAGGCAAAGATCGAGCTTTCGACCTCAATGAGCAGTGAAATCAATCTTCCATACATAACAGCAACACAGGATGGCCCTAAACATCTGCAGTTCAACCTGACAAGAGCTAAGTTCGAGGAACTGATCTCATCTGTGGTCAATAGATGCAGAGGGCCTCTGGATAATGCCCTTCAATCAGGAAAGCTTTCCAAGTCTGACGTTTCAAGGATTATAATGGTTGGAGGACCAACAAGGATACCACTGGTCAGAAAGTTTGTTGAGGATTACTTTGGTAAGAAGGTTGAAGGCGGTGTAGACCCAATGGAGTGCGTAGCAATGGGGGCAGCCATACAGGGTGCAGTTCTTGCAGGAGAAATCAAAGACATAGTCCTGCTGGATGTCACTCCTCTGACTCTTGGAATAGAGACTCTTGGCGGAGTTATGACACCTCTAATTCCAGCAAACACCACAATACCAACCAAGAAATCTCAGGTTTTCACAACTGCCGCAGATATGCAGACTGCTGTTACTATTCACATTGTGCAGGGTGAAAGGACAATGGCTTCAGACAATGTGTCACTTGGAATGTTTAACCTGGTAGGTATACCTCCAGCTCCCAGAGGAATTCCTCAAATCGAAGTTACATTTGATATTGATGCAAACGGCATTCTGAATGTTTCAGCACAGGACAAGGGTTCAGGGAAGAGCCAGAGCATTTCAATTACTGCCACGAACAAGCTCTCAAAGGAGGAAGTGGAAAAGATGAAGAAACAGGCGGAGGAATTTGCTGAGCAGGACAAAAAGAAAAAAGAAGAGATAGAGAAACTTAACACTGCTGAAACTCTCGCCTATACCGTGGAAAAAACAGTCAACGATGCCAAGGACAAAATTGACGAGAAAACTCGCAAGGATATTCTTGATGAGGTCAAGCAGTTGAGGGATGCAATCACTGCAAAAGATGTTTCGAAGGTGGACACTTTGAGCGAAAGCCTTTCAAAGAAGATTCAGGAAGTGGGCGCCAAGATGTACCAGTCTTCAACTCCTCCACCAGGTCCTGAGCAGGAGCAGTCCCAGCAGAGTTCTGGGACAGAGGGTCCGCAGGCAGAGGGGCAGACTTCAGAAGGCCAGGACCAGAAGGTTTACGATACCTCCTATAAGGAAAAGTAAACATCCGGTCCAGGGTATTTTAAATGGCAAAGGATTACTATAGCATACTGGGAGTTAACAAGTCTGCATCCCAGGATGAAATAAAAAAAGCATTTCGAACTCTTGCTAAAAAGTATCATCCAGACTCGGCAGAGGGGGATAAGGTTCAGGCAGAGGCTAAGTTCAAAGAGATAAGCGAGGCCTATGAGGTCCTTTCTGATGAGAATAAAAGACGGGTCTATGATCAGACAGGGAGTGTAGAATTTGGATCTGGAGGTTCAGACTTTACATGGCAGGACTTCTCCCATGCATCTGATTTCAGTGATCTGGGTGATATATTCAGCAGGATCTTTGGCGGGAATTTTGGCTTCGGCGGCGCTGAAGGATCATTTTTTGGACAATCCTCCAGATCGAGACAGAATCTTGATCTTCTTACCAATATTCGAGTAACTCTGGAAGATGTCTATTATGGCACAAGGAAATCGATCAGATACAAAAGGATGGCACCATGTGAAACATGTAAGGGGACTGGTTCCAAGACATTCAGAACTTCCACCTGTCCTGCATGTAACGGTACAGGACAGCAGAGAATCGTTCAGGGGCAGGGGTTCTTCAGACAGGTGATGGTTACTGTATGCAGAAACTGCCAGGGAACCGGATCCATTCCTGAGCAGCCTTGTCAGGTGTGCTCTGGGAAAGGAACAACCAGCATTACGGAAAATATTGAAATAGAGATACCAAAGGGAGCAGAAGACAAACTGAGGCTTAGAGTTAAGGGAAAAGGACAGGCGGATCATGGGGTGGTCGGAGACCTGTATGTGGCAATAAATGTTCAGCCTGAACAGAATATCAGGAGGATCAGAGATGATCTTCTTATTCCACTGGAGATTTCTTTTCCGGAGGCAGTTCTTGGTACCGAGAAGGATATATCAGTTTTCAGGGAAAAACTTACTGTGAAAATTCCATCAGGGGTCCAGCCCAATGAGATAGTCAAGGTTAAGGGCTCAGGTTTCCCACATCTCAATTCAAGAGGGCGCGGGGATATTCTTCTGGAGATGAAACTTACAGTTCCAAAACATGTTAGTTCTACGCAGAAAGAGCTCCTGGAGAAATTTTTAGAGGAAGGAGAAAAAAAACATTCCTGGCTTAGGGGATAAAATTCAGGGATGGATGATTGGAAAACATTTAAGTCATGGTAAGTTAATATTAGTCAGTGAAAGTTTTAGTAGCATTCGACAATTCAGACGTTGCAAGAAAAGCACTCCATTTTTCTCTGAAATTCAAAGATATATTCACTGAATACATTATTTGCTATGTCTCTCCAATTGCCGTTGGGACAGGCCCAAGTTTTGATGCCTATGTTCCAGCATCTATGTATCAGCAGGGGGAGTCCGGAAATGACGAGGTAATGGAATCCGCACGATCCATGGTTGAATCGGTCTCAATTCAGGCTACATATGTAAGACTTGACTCTCCAGGCGAGCAGGTCGCTAGAGTCATGGTAAAAGCAGCAGAAGACAGGGGCGTTGATCTCATAATAACTGGAACAAGAAAGTTAACTGGCC
>JAKAAJ010000027.1 GCA_021802365.1 Thermoplasmata archaeon
CTGGTGTCCTGACCAAAAACTAATAAAATGCCTCTAAGAAACTTCTTACTGAAAAGAAAGCCTATTATTCTGAAGGCTCTCATTTAAAAAAATCATATTTTATAGATGCTTCTCGCCACTCCTCTGGGGGAATGTCAAAAGCCTTGCATATCTCAGGCACATCCTTGCCCTCCTTCAGGAGTTTTCTTATTTTCTTGACAGTTTTTTTGTCAAGCTCTTTCAACGGATTATCACCCTTACTAAAGAAACACCAGGTAAGAGATAAACATTCACAATCTTCTCTGACTGAATTTTTCAGTGTCATTAATGCAGGAAATTGTGAAGAAGAAACATGAGAATAACATCGTTCATCCAATCCTGAAGAGAGGCATAGAATTAAATTGTGAACTTTTATCAAGATAATTGGAATGTGTTCATTATGATTCCGGGACGAATGAACTCAAGAGAGGTCAAAAGGATGATGGCCCAGATGGGCATAAAATCCACTGAGATGAATGATGTGAAAACCGTGATCCTGAAAGGAACGGATAAGGATTATGTAATATCCGACGCGCAGGTAACAATGATTGAGGCACAGGGGACGAAAACTTTCCAGGTCATGGGGACAATGAAGGAGACAAAGAAATCTGTTTCAGAAGAAATTCCCCCTTACAGTGATGAGGATATAAAACTGGTTATGGATCAGGCATCTGTTTCAAAGGAGAAGGCCATTTCTGCACTGAAGAAGGCTGCCGGGGAACCGGCCAGAGCAATAATGGATTTAATTGAGAATGCCGGATCTTAAGGGTATATTGGAAAAAGCCAGACCTTCAGAGTATGAATCCAGTATTCTTTCAAGGACATCAGATGATGTTCTTCGCAGGATAAAGTTATACTGCTCTTCGAAAGGCATATCCGCCGAACCCATAGTGGTCGGCTCGTTTTCGAAGGGAACGAATCTCTCAGGTTCAGACATCGATATATTTGTGGTATTCTCAAAAGACTATAGCAGGCAAGATCTGGAAAAACTGGGCCTGAAGATAGGCCACGAATGCCTGCCTGGCTCCAAGGAAAAATATGCGGAGCACCCTTATGTAAGTGGATATGAGAACGGCATCAAGATAGATATAGTTCCATGTTTTCAGCATTCTGCCGACGAGCGATTGATAAGCTCAGTGGACAGAACACCGCTTCACACCGAGTTCATAAGAAAAAACCTGACAGAGGAGCAGAAGGATGAAGTGAGGCTGCTGAAGCTTTTTCTGAAGAGTGCCGGAATATATGGTTCGGAGGTTAGAGTTCAGGGGTTCTCTGGATACGTCTGTGAGCTGCTTATTTATCACCTAGGTTCTTTCATCGGAACTGTGAAGTGGCTTTCCAGGATAAAGGGGAGGGCTACACTTGGCGATATTTCTGCTATTGACTCCTCTTCTCCTCTGGTTATTGTGGACCCCACAGACATGAAGAGGAATGCAGCGGCAGCCATATCCGAGAATTCTTACCATACATCAATAGTCACTTCCAGGTGCTACCTGGATTCCCCTGATGAAAGTTATTTCGTTCTGCCTGAAAGCTCAGGAAGATCAGCATATCGTGAAAGGGGAACTGCAATGTTTCTAATAACAATCAAAAAGCCGGATATGGTAGACGACATAATCTATTCCCAGGCTTTGAAGCTTGAAAAAATGGTACGCCAGGTTTCCTCGGATTCCGGCTTCAGAGTTTTCGGAACCCACATGATGGTAAATGGAAATATAGAAATCCTTATTGAGATCGATGTGCAATATCTGCCTGCATTCAGGACACACATGGGTCCGCCTGCAATATCAGAAAACGCTCTTGATTTTCTGAAGAAATGGGAGCAGGATCCCAGAACCCAGAGAGGTCCTTACATTTCTGGAGGCAGGCTCTACGTTGAGGTTGCGAATGAGAATCGTTATTTCCCGGAAGTTCTTGTTTCAGGCCTATCAGGAAAAAATATAGGCAAACACCTCAATCCTTTGAAGGATTCCATAAAGATATCAAGAATAGGTGAAGGTGATCGACTGGAAATCCTCTCTTTTTATTATGGCAGGAGAATATGCAGATCACATGCCTCCTGAGAATATCTCCAGGACCTGCACATCATCATCAGGAAGTATTATCTCATCCGCTGTGAGTGGCTGGCCTCCGCGTATGCATATATATCTCTCTTCGCTGAGCCCATGCGCCTTCATTACAGACTCAACTGTCTCAGGGGTTTGCAATTCCAAAATAATTGTTTCCCTGCCGAGCACTCTGATCATGTTTACCCCCACAGCCCCGGGCAGATTCGAACTGCCGTCATCGGATCCAAAGTCCGGTATGCTTGGCCACTACACCACGGGGCTTTTTATCCAAAAATTTTCAGACATTATTTAATTTATGCCTGACTTCCTCAGCTAAAATTTTATGTAAAGTATCAATGAAGTGTTATTGAATATCGAAGTTAAGAATAAACTGATGCAGGCTGGAAAGATTGGAAGGGATGCCCTGGAATACGGGAAATCACTGGCAGAGCCTGGGGCTTATCTCCTTGATATAGCTGAGGGAATTGAGAAATTCATAGCTGAACAGGGTGGAAAACCTTCTTTCCCTGTGAATCTAAGCATAAACAATGAGGCCGCACATTATACACCTTATCCTGGTGACAGAAAGAAACTTTCAACTGGAGATCTGTTAAAAATTGATGTTGGTGCCCAGATAGACGGTTATCTATCTGACAATGCAGCAACTGTTGAAGTGGGAAACACTGGAAAATATTCTGATCTCATAGATTCAACCAGAGATGCGCTTAATCAAGCCATAAGAAAACTTCGTCCAGGTATAGCAATCCGTGAGATAGGAAAGCAGATAGGCACAGTCATAGAATCCAGCGGTTTCCATCCAGTTAAGAACCTTGGTGGTCATGGGATAAACAGATACGACCTGCATTCTGAGGTATTCATCCCAAATTTTGACGATGGCAATGGAAAGCAGCTAAAACCAGAGATAACCATAGCCATAGAACCATTTGCATCCACAGGTCCAGGGATGATTCACAACGGGGCGGGTGGAAACATATACATTCTGGACAGCCCGAAGGTAAGGCAGGACGAGATAATATACAAAAATTTCAACACCGTGCCCTTCGCGGAGAGATGGCTGGCCAAAATAATGGATGATCACGAGAGATACTTGAAGGATATGATGCGCAGTCGTGAGGTAAGCCAGTTTCCTGTCCTGAAAGAACACAGGGGTTCAATGATTGCCCAGTCGGAACACACAGTAATCATTGGCACTGACGAAATTACAGTTACCACAGCCTGAGCTTACTGTTTATAATTAATTTGACTGACTCAAGTGTATCCTCCAAACTCATACTTGCGTCAATATTATTTTCCAAGCATTCAGGCAGGGTAAGATAGGTGTTTCTTACAGACCTGAGGAACTCCAGCTCCTCGAATCCGGATGCGGAGTCCATCCTCCTGGATATTCTGTTCATGGCCGTTTCAGGATCTATGTCAAGATATATGCAAATCTCAGGTTTCAGATGAATTACCCTGCTTACCTCCCTCATCCATCTTATACCGTCATCCTGTGGTTCAAATTTAGTTCTAATTATGGTGCCCTGATAAGCAAGAGAGGAATACAGGAACCGGTCGCACACGACGGTCTTCCCTTCGCTGATCCATTTCCCGATGATTTCTGAGTGTACGATCCTGTCAGCAGTGAACTCAAAGAAAAGCCTCATGGAAGAAAGATAATCCCTTTTTCCCTCAAGCTCGGCAACTCTGTGGAAGTTTTCTGTAGGTTCCTTTGTCAGAATTGCGTCTATATTCTTTTCAATGAGAAATTGATAAAGCCTTCTGGCTATGGATGTTTTTCCTGACCCGTCTAGGCCCTCAAGTACAATGAAGTGACCTGAATTCAATGCTTATTACCACTTCAGCATGTGCAGGTTAACAATAAATCTTACAGGAATAGTGGCGATACAGTTATTCGAGAGAAGAAATTGAGAATCTCTTTATCTCTATGAATTATTACCCGCAAACAGGAAATGTATGGGGAAGTTTTCGGTAAGGAGAGGTTTAGGGCCTCTTGTAAACATATATGTGAGGGTTGTTTCCATCACACAGCTCATCAGAACTCTTGGAAGATCAGTCGTCTGGATTTTTGTCCCCATATATCTCAGTGAGGTAAGGGGAGTTCCATTCTTTGATGTTGGCCTGATATTCTTTGCAACTGCCATTCTCTCCCTTCCATTTTCACTTTACGGGGGTAACCTGATCGATAAAGTGGGTAGGAGATTTGCAGCAATAATCACTCCGCCAATGATGGCAATAATTCTCCTAATAGAGGGGATAGTTGTTGCCAAAAATCTAAGCATAATAATCCTCATTGCAACCTTCCTCCTTTTCGAGCCCATAGCAAGTGTTCAGGGTATAGTGGACAATGTAATCATAACTGAGGAAACTCCGGAAAGTGAGAGAAACAACGCATTCAGCATCATAAGGATTGCTGCCAATATTGGTTTCTCTTTCGGACCTGCAATCGGAGGGTTCCTGTCATTCATAAATTTCTCCCTTGTTTTCTTTGTTCCAATGTTCATAACAATAATAGAATGGTTCATCTTTGTAAAATACATAAGAAACAGGAAACAATTCAATGTTTCACAGGAACGCCGCCTTACAGATTTTCCTACAGGAGACAGGCTGTTCCTCATCATATCTCTTATAATCGCAAGTTCATTCTTTGTAGCAGGGCAGTGGGGTACAACCTTAACGCTCTTCTGGTCATCAGTGGACCACATCACAAACAGGGAAATTGGTCTGCTTTACACTGTTAATGGAATCATAGTTGTCCTTTTTCAGGTACCGATTAACTGGCTCTTTGTAAAGGTGAGGGACCACATCAGGATAGCAGCAGGAGTAATGATCTATTCTATCTCATTCTTCCTCCTTATCTTCTCAAGTAATTTCCTGTTTCTGGTAGCTGACGTAATTCTCATAACTATGGCAGAGAATATCATATCACCTGTTATTTACACAGTAATAGGAAAAATGGCTCCTGAAGGCAAGAAGGGCCAGTATTTTGGGGCCTTCCAGCTGATTGTAAGTTTCATTCAGCCTGTTGCACCTGTAATGGGTACATTCCTTCTCGGGCGTTTTCAGGGAGAAGACCTGTTCATGTGGACACCAATACTGATAATAGGAATTGCTGTCACAATTCTCACCCTGAAATTCGGGGCAATAAAGTCTGCAAAGACAGTGGCTGAGGAGACCACTCTGTGATCTAAAGCAGGGGATATTTTCCTGTCAGTGGTTCAAGCACAGACTCTTCAGCGGGTCCAATTCCGGCGCATGTCAGTGTGCCTGGAAATACCTGTGTGAATCCTGCGTCATTTACTGGTTCAGTGATTATGCCCTGAGATCTGGCTATACCAATAAGCTGCCGGAGCTGTTCTTCACTCTCAACCTTAATGACAATTTTTTTCTGTCCCTCGCTGATCCACTCCTTAAAGAGTTTTTTCTCTGTTTTCTGGGCAGTCAGGGCGCAGGAAACGGAGGCATGGGCAACCTGTGCGGCAATTTTTCCCTTACCCATATCCAGATCCCGCCTGACAGCAATGACTAGTTTAACAGGCCCTACCATGGAACATCCTTCCTCTTCATCCTGTATCCGATTATATTCACTGCCCTGTGCAGTGGTGGTGTGATTATGAGTATTGTCAGTATGCCAATTATATTTCCGTAATAGTCCATGAAAAATTGTCTTGCAAATAGGAATAGAAAGAGGAATGATACCAGCGCAAACGGCCACATGTCCAGCAACGATCCTTTACCTCCTCTGGGGATGTTAATCCTCCTCTTTATAAATGAACCAAGAACATCACCTGTGAGGGAGCCGAAGGACATGGCGAAAAGTGCCACCAGTATTCCTCCAATTGATGAGCCGTAAACAGGGTATGGGAGAACATGTGCGAAGTGGAAGATAGTAACAAGAACAAGCCCAGAGACAACTCCTATGAGTGACCCTCCAAAATAGCCGCTCCATGTTTTTCCATCTCCAAGTATTCTCTTTCTGTCAGGGAAATTCTTCCTGAAATCCATTGGGTAGTGCCCTCCGGTAATCACTGCTGATGGGTTTGCGATGAAAGCGGGGATGAACAGAATAAATGCTGCGGCTATAAGAAGTGGGTAATCAAGCATACTCTTCAACTGCCTTCAGTATGTCAGCCTTTGTAATTATCCCTTTCACCTCTCCACCATCAACTATAAGAACACAGCTTGAAAATTTCAGAATCGGATAGACCATAGAAATAGGTGAATTCCGGTCAAGCTGAGGCGGGGTTGCTCCCATAACCCTCCTAACTATCATTGTCTTCAGGCTTTCAATAGTGGAGCCCTTCAGAAGCATATCATTTATGTCTGATTCAGAGACTGATCCTATGAGCTTACCATCCATTGTAAGGACTGGCAACTGGGAAATTCCATGGTTCCTCATCTTATCCAGAGCAGATATAATTGAATCAGATGGCGAGCATGTAATGAGATTTGTGCTCATAATTTTCTCAGCGACAAGATCAATTGAGTTTACCTTCTGGCTTGCCCTGTTTAGGTATTCATATATTTTTCTAACCTTTTCGTAGGTTGGGTTAAGGTCCCCCTTTTCAAGCCTTGCAATATAAGACTGGCTCACACCACTAACATGAGCAAGGTCTTTCTGGCTAATTCCAAGTGTTTTTCGCATCTTTCTGAGTTCCTCTATTGAGGGGAGCATAACCAAGTTATTACTAATGTTTATATAACATATTTCCGGTTATTACTGTAGATTCTATTTCCACTGAATAGGCGGATATGTAAGATTCTCCAGCAGTTTCCAGCTTGAATCAATGTGTCAGAAATTCATTTAGTCCATTGATGTTCTGATTAAAAATCAACTATTTATACAATGCTGGAATTATGGAAAATTGCTTTCTGATAACAGCTTCCTAATAACAAACCGCAGGATTATGGCTCCTGTAATATCTATCCTGATAGCTGTTCTGATAGTTTACATATCATTTTATATCAGTGAGATAATTGTCTTCATAATACCGGTAGAGACTTTCTTTGTGTTCCACTATCTCCGGGTTTACAAATTAACAACGAGGTTGCTTGCAGGGGTAGTTATTTTTATAGTAGCAGGAATGGCATTTTCGGCTTTCTATGCTAACGATGCTTATCATTCTCAGCCTACTTACAGCGAAACAGTCACACCTTACAACCTAACATACGTATCAAATGTTACTCCATTTTCCCATTCTGGTCCAGGCCAGTCTTATCTCTTTACAGTTAGGGTATATGACGGTAACTCTTCATATGCACCAAATTACACTACATCGGAGGTCAATGTGCTCGGGCCAAATCATTATTTGAAAACAATCAACTTCAGTGAAATGAACGAGACCACTTATGCCAATCATTCGGCAATGTTCACATTTACGCTGTCAAATCTGAAGGCAGGGGTATATGATTACAACTATTCTGTTGTTTTAAACGGCACAAGAGTTAACATGTTCAGTGGAAACTATTTCAGTGGACCTATTAATACTGGAGTCCCTGAGCTTTTCGTTGATGTAATTCCCACATATACAATATCTTACCTGGTATATTTTGAGCTTATATTCGCAGTGGGTGTTTTCATCGGCAGGAGCATTGGGAACTCAAGGAGAAGGCTTGAACCGCCGAAGAATCAGACACCACCTCAGGTTCAGAAATGATCAGTCATTCCAGATTGATTTCAGCTGATTCCGAAAAGATTCGCCATCTAAATCGTCAGAATTCATTTTTCTTATAAGCCCCGGTATCCTTTCGCCAAGAGTCAACAATCTCTGGCAATCCTCTTTATTCGGAATATCTCCCTGAAGCAGAATTGAAGAAATGGCATTGGCTATATCACCGGAATTTGACTCAGGAACTGTTCTTTTTTCCCCCTTTATGATAGCAATAAGAAGTGAGATACTATTCTTAAGGGCTGGTTCATCATAAAGGTGTTTCATCATACCTGAAATTTCGATACTAAAATTTACTGGCTTTCCAGAGATTTTCCTTATTAGCATGGAAAGCAGAGAGAACTGAAACCTGTCAACTCCGTCCGGAATTTCCGGAACCTTAAAATCTGACTCCTGGAATGATTCCTCCAAACCTTCAAGGAAGTTCATAAACTTCCCCAATGTTGAAAAATATCCTGAATATAACTTATCATTCAATCGCGCAGCCTCCCTTATCTCATCCATTGCTGACGAATATGACAGATCTCTTACATAATGCCAGAAAAGCAAAGACTTGTTTCTTAAAAGGAGGAACAAATTGTTGATAATTTTCGAGGTAAGAATACTCTTTGTTGCATTGTCTGTAACCTCATTTCTCCTACCCAGGATATCGTAAATTCTAGCCTTTGAATGGTAAGCAGATGCCCTCAGAGTTGTATCTCCTGTAAGATATGTATTGTCAATCAGCTGATCAAGAACACTGATAGCCTCATTATATCTCCCTTTGCTGGAATATAAGACTGAAAGATTGTTCAAATTCCTGGAAAGCTGAAGCCAGATTCCAAGCCTCCTGTTGATCGAGGCTGATTCAGTGTAACATTCCTCAGATCCATGGTAATCACCATTGATCAGAAGCATGTTGCCCTTAAGTGTTAAGGCTCTCGCCTTAAGTTCCTCATCAGAGCTTTTATCCGCTATATCAGTGGCCTCTTTCAGTCTGTTCTCTGCGAAATCATAATCCCCAAGGTTAAAGCTTGCCTCTGCGATCAGAAGCTTAAGGAAGCCAGAAGCTGCATCCTCCAGTGCCATATTAGTGGCAAAGGTCTCCAGTATGTCAACGGACTTCCTGTTATTCCCAAGTGACTGGTAAATGGATGCCAGTGTAAGAGTGACACCGGCCGGATCGATATCGTACCCCTGGCATATTTCATAGCACTTCCTGGCCTTTTCAAGGTCATCAGAGTTGTAGATGGCATTACACCGTAGCAGGGAAAGTATGTTCTTTGCTTCGGCATCCTCTATATGCTCCTGAACTCTTTGCACAAAACTTAGAATAGACTGGGTGTTAGTAAATTTCCTAACGAAGCTCCTCCACTCCCTTTTCACGAGAGTTGATATCCCCTCATAGTCACCGGAAAGCTCAAGGACCTGGATTCTGTTCTCAACAGGTAGAAGCTGGAAACTTCTCGATTTTGCGGACAGCTTAAGAGCTTCCTGCAATGTCTCATCCGGAATTGCACCTTTGAAATATGGATTGATGAACTTGCTTGTCATTCCAAACTTGGAATATAGCCTGCTGGCAAGTCCCATTTTTACAAGTTCATTGCATGTTTTAACTGCATCATTTACGCTTATGGAAAGGAGGTCTCCAATGATCTCAGGGTCAAGGGTGATCTGCATGAAGGAAAGAAGTGCAACTGCGAGTTTTCCAGTCCGGTCAAGCGAGTTGATTATTCCACCAAGAAACTGACTTATCTCTGTTGGAACCAAAAGGAAACGGTAAATCCTGTAGTCGATATCACCATTATCCATTATGACCCCTCGGAACCTGTAGTATCTTATTATGTAGTCAAGTATTGCAAAATTCGCATCTGAAAGTCTGTAAACGTCATTAAGGAAATCCTCCGGGAATTTGTAGTTGGAAAGCACAAACCTGAAATCTTCAGGTTGCGGTTTTGATAGGTTGAAGACTCTGGCCAGGCCTTCTCCCGTTACAACATCAAGGAAGTTTTCAAAGTCTCCGTTTGCAGACTCAAGATCTGTAGCCCCAGAACAAACAATGGAAATTCCATAATCTGTGGAACTTTTCATGAAGTATGTTAGAAGGAACCTTGTCGGGTCGGAAAGGAGATTTATGTTGCTGAAGAAAAGGAAAACTCTCCTGTCTCCCCTGAAGTAAGACCTCATCACAGAAAGAATCTCATTAAGTTCTCTTACTTTGCTCGTTTTTGTTATTGAATCTAGAATCTGGTTAAAGGGCTCGTATTTCTCAATCTCCCGGGCAGATTCAGTTAGGCCCTCATAAACTTCCGAACCCCAGTTCCTCAGGTTTCCTGCCAGTATTTTGAGAAGTTCTTTCTGCCCCCACCCCTGTCTTCCCAGCAGCATTATATTTCCCGTATTTTCGCTTGAAAGCAGAAGTTCCTCTATGCTGTCTGAGAGAATTTTAATTCTAGGGTCGCCCTTCATTCAGAAGGTGCTAGCCATAATGGCATAAAAAATATTTCACTGATAACTTTTCTAATCTGGAAATTACTTAGGAATAACTGTTTTCTTCCTTTAGTGGCAATTTATTTCGTTACCATTCCCGATCCCTCAATCAAAACATTTATCTTAAGATACAATATATTTTTACTGATAAACAATGGCGAGCTATCACTTCAAATGTAAGGATATTGGAATGAGCTGTGACTATCATGTCTCAGCCAAGAAACCGGATGATCTGATTCCTCAGATTGCCCAGCATGCCAAGGACGCCCACTCAATAGATGAGGTAAGCGACGATCTCAAGCAGAAGATCAATGGCGCAATAAAGAAGAAAATATTCTGAGATCCATTTTTAAAACCATATTAGATATTACTTTTACAAAAATCTATATATATTTTCATCATTCTATAGTGTGGCATCTTATGTCAGGAAGATTCAGGTAACTGGTGGCTCAACATATATAGTATCACTGCCTTCAAAGTGGGTAAAACTGGCAGGAATCGGAAAAGGGGACAACATAAAGATCGAGGAAAGCGATACTGCTCTGGTAATAAGCAAGGGTGACCAGAAACCAAAGGAGGTTGTCAAATCCCTCACTCTGAAAAGTGCCTTAGACCGGGAAATTCTGTTGAGGGCTCTAACATCTATTTACATTTCTAATTTCGACACTCTTACAATAAAGAGTCAGACTTACATTAACCAGCAGACAAGAGATACGATAAAACATTTCACCAGGCTTGTCATGGGAATTGAGATTTTTGAAGAATCCTCAAAGACAGTGGTGCTGCAGAACGTATTGGATTTTAACTCATTCCCTGTCCCAACCGCAGTGAGGAGGATGGCCCTGAATGTAAAGGCTATGCTTGAAGATACCATAAATGGTATTGCCAGCAATGATACATCACTTCTAGACAATGTTATAAACAGAGATGACGAAGTGGATAGGTACCAGCTTTATGTTTACAGGGAGGCAAGTAGCGGTGAAGAGACAGAAAATGACACAATATATTTCCTTATTTTCTCGAGAATTCTGGAAAGGATAGCAGATCACTCAGTGAATATATGCAAGATATGGAATAGCAGCCAGGATAATGAAGTCAAGGCCAGGGATGAAATTGTTTCATTTTTGGGCCTGTCACTTAATATGTACAACAGTGCGGTGGAAGGGTTCTACTCATCTAGATTTGAAAGATTGAATGAAATAATATCCGGCAAAGGCATAGTAAATAGGGCGAAGGAGAATATAGTCAAGGGTTCTGGCAACGAGAAACCATCCTTCGTTGCGCTTAGCTGTGCAGAAGAGTGTTCAAGGATTGGGCTGTATGCCACTGACATTGCGGAACTGGCCATGGATCTTCTCCTGAATAAGAATCCGGACAATACAATTTAATGCCTTTATAAATCCCCATCTTCAAATGAGGGCTTTTCAGGGTCACCGGAGACATAAACAGATGTGTGTTCCAGATCGTGATTCATTATCATAAGGGACCTCTTTCTAATGGCTCTCTTCAGAAGCAGTTTCTTCATCTTAAGTGTCTGGAATGGATGGCTGTCAATTCCCGTAACATAGTTTGGCCTAAGGTGGAATGATGTTGGAAACAGGTCACCGGGATAAATTATTTCCCTATTGCCTCCAGCAATTATAATTGCCTCATGCCCTGGGGTATGCCCACCAGTCCTCAGAACACTTAGCCATCCATTTATTCTTCTGCTTCCATCAAGCTTTATCTTCTGGAGGCCTCTAGCATAGGTTCCCTGATGAAGATAGTTCCCTCTTGTTATCTCATTAGGATGAGAATATCCGTTAAATTCATCATTCTGTGCTACAATTGCTGAGTTCCTGAAAATAGGCCTTCCGTTCTCAAGCTGAAGAGTTCTGCCGGAATGATCAAAGTGGAAGTGTGAGTGTATTGCCAGTCTAACATCTTCAAAACTGGTGAACTGTTCAACTTCCTTGAGGTAATCCCGGTTAGGGGTTATTTCAAATATCTTCCTGAATTTTTCGTTATGCACATTTCCCAGGCCTCCGTCAATAATTGCAGATAAATCCCCTTCAGAGGCAACTAGAGTGTTTACTCCAAGCTTGACCCTTCCCGCTTCATTAAGGGTGCATACTCTGGACCATATCGGTCTTGGAACTATGCCAAAAGCAGCCCCGGGGTCAAGACTGAAAGTCCCGTCCCGGACAATATTAACCTCTACTTTTCCCAGCATCAATATAACCACTCACTTCCCATATGCCTTCCCCACTTCCCGTATGTAATCCAGTGCATCAACGGATTCAAGATTTGAAACGTCTCCGGTATCAGAGTTCATAAATGCTGCCCTGACAACTCTTCTTACTATCTTTCCATTCCTGGTTTTTGGTATTTCCGGTACCCATATTACATATCTGGGAAGAAAAGGTTTCCCAACACCATTCGCTATGGCATTCAATATTTCATCCACAGTCTTCTGTGAATTCTCTCCGCTGAAAAAAATTGCCAGAGATTCTCCCTTTATAGGATCAGTGATGCCAACTGCAGCTGCCTCATTTACCCCTTCAACAGCGAGCACCTCATTCTCTACCTCTCCGGGCCCCAACCTCTTTCCTGCAATCTTCAGAACATCATCCGACCTGCCGTTTAAAAAGAAATAGCCATCCCTATCCATTAAAGCCCAGTCACCCTGAATCCAGATCCCGGGAAACCTCATCCAGTAGGTGGAAATATACTGTTCCGGTTTTTTCCATATCCCACGAGTCATTGATGGCGTGTGCCCTTTTGCCACAAGATAACCAAGTTCATCGAATACCTCATCCCCGTTTTCATTGAATACGGAGGCACGCATGCCGAGTCCACGGTACAGACATCTTGGCATCAAAGGATGTGCTGGTGTAGATGCCAGAAAGCATCCGATAATATCAGTTCCTCCTGAAATATTGCATATGGGTTTCTCTGAACTGCCAAGGTTTTCAAAGAGCCATAGCCATGATTCCTCATCCCATGGTTCTCCGGTTGATCCAAACACACGTACTGTTTCAAGAGGCTTTCCGGTAGTTTTTGATTTTAGTGATCTAACAAATGTAGGAGAAAGACCAAGCAGCGTAACATTTCCTGCCTTCATTGCATCCCAAAATCTGTCCCAGGTGGGGTAATCAAGAGAACCGTTGTAAAGAAACACTGTTGCGCCCAGGCAGTTTCCACCTATGATGTACCATGGCCCCATCATCCATCCAAGGTCAGATATCCAGTATATGGTGTCATCACTTTTGCAATCCATGTAGTATTTTACTTCCTTGGCTATGTTCACTAAGGACCCTCCATGTGTGTGTACTGTTCCCTTTGGTGTTCCTGTAGTTCCAGAGGTATAGAGCATAATTGCAGGATCCTCACTGTCAGTACGTGCTGACTGTGTGTAACTGCCATTATTTAGTAAATCATCAAATAAAAGCATCCCTTCTGGTTTATCTTTTCCACTTACTATGAGCCTTATTCCTTCTATGCCGGTTAGGTTATCTATCATGTTAACCCTCTTACCTCTTCTTGTATAGAAGGATGTGGTGAATACGAACCTGATTCCGGCGTCATTTATTCTCGTCTTTAACGCCTCGTTTCCGTAGCCGGAGAACATTGGGACTGCAACAGCACCCACTCTCATTATCGCATAAAGTGCGATGACCGCCTCCGGGACAGATGGCATATATATTCCAACTCTTTCTCCCACTGTTATTCCAATCTTCAAAAGTGAACCTGCAAGTTTTCCAGTCATCGTATCAAGCTGCTGGTAGGTTAAGGATGAAATCTCTCCTGATTCATCCATAAATCGGATTGCAATATTCGTGCTTGTCTTCCACTTTTCAACGCAGTTGTAGGTAATGTTAATTGAACCCCCAACAAACCATCTTGTCCATGGGATTCCCATGCTGGAGTCAAAAAGTGTGTCATAGGGTCTGAAGAATTCAATTCCGGTATC
>JAKAAJ010000028.1 GCA_021802365.1 Thermoplasmata archaeon
GAAGACAGGCAAAGAAACGTCCAGGGACTCTGTATGGCAGTATCTGGATTCCAATGAGGAATTCAGCGAAATAAGGGACTATGTTGCATTTTACCCGAACTCAATTGATCACATCAACATAGTGTAGAGGAAACACATCTCTCCTTTATTTTATTGACGGGTTTTTCCTTCTCCAGTTCTTTGCAATTTCAAAGCCATATGCAGCCACAATGGAAACACTGTCAATGCCATGGCTATAATTCCGGGGGTCTCCCAGATAAGAATTGAAGCTGCAATCTCTGCAAAGGAGAGAGCAGTAAATGGTGCCCATCTGACCCCACTTTCCATTCTATCCAGAAGATAAAGTCCGTATGCTAAGGATAAGGCGATCCACAGTGGGACTCTATGGGAAGTATATAACTCAGGATTTCCAAGTTGGTTTTTGCAAGCAGTAAACACATATAAAGAACATCTTTGCAAAGAAATTGGGAAAAATGAAGAACGAAGACAGTATGGGCTTGACCGTATGCGTTTATTCTTTTAAGCGAATACCTGAATTATTCATATTGCAGACAGAACGCTCGAGATTTCTATTTGCAAGTCAGATCTTAATGTTTTCATGGCTTATAGTACATGATGTAATACAATATGTAGAAATATTGGTAATACATTTCGTATTATGAAAAAGTCCTCAACAATCTCGGCGAAAATTTCAGAGGAAGAAAGAGAAGAGATCAGAAAACTTAAACTAAATCCTACAGAAATTATTAAAAAGGCAGTCCAGGAAGAAATTAAGAGGGCTCGCAATGAAGAGTTGATTAAAAGAATGAAAGAAGTCAGACCAATAATCTTGAAAATAAGGTTGGAAGATATTGTGTCTGATATTCGGGAAGATCGAGAGAGATGAACCTTCTGGACGCTTCAGCAATCTTCAATCTCTTTCAGGGTGGTGAATACAAGGCACTTATTGCCGGGGCCACGATTCCTCTTGCCAGGTATGAAATAGGCAACATCCTTTGGAAAAACCACAAAATCAGAAATAGGATTACAAAAGATGAAGCGAAGGAATCCGGTGCTGTTATGTTTGAGTTACTTGATACAATGGAACTTATCTCTCCATCATTAGTTTCAACCCTAAGTTTATCCCTGGAAGAAGGTTTGACATTCTACGATTCATCATATCTTGTTGCTGCTATTGAAAGTGGTTACGAGCTTGTCACAGACGATATAGAATTATACGATATTGCGAATCCAAAGGTTTCGGTACGGAAAAGTTCAGATCTAAAGTAACACAGGTTCATATTTTCTTCCAAATAGAAGGTTGCTTCCTGCAGGAATTAAGGCAGCAACTTAATGTTGACCTTGGCCATGGTTACATTAACTTTGCAATTGCAATTCTAACATTCAGATATAGCACTATCTTGGCTAATATTGACCCATTCTTTTAAGCGAATATTTTGTCTCACTTTTTTGATAAAATTCATAAAAATAGAAAGCTAAAGGGTTTCAGCCATGCACCTCTTACCCGATCATATATTTGATGTCATTTGTGTCTGATGGATAGGTGAACGGTGTTGACAGCAGTGTTTTCACCTCAATATTCAGCCTGATTGCAAGGGAGAAGATGTTGATGATCTCCTCAGAATTCTCCCCAAGAATATGTGCGCCAAGGACTTTGCTGGAATCCTGATCCAGTATAATCTTGTAGAATGATCTGGGGACATTCCTCCTTCTCGAGTTGTACCATGAGGTCATCTCCCCTTTTTTTACAGTGACCTTAATACCCTTCTTTGAAGCTTCGTCCTCTGTGATCCCTGCCATTGCAAACGGCGGGGAGGAAAATACTGTTGTTGGAACACCAGTGTAATCTGCTCTGGCAGTGTTCCCGTGTATTAGGTTTTCAGCTGCAATATTTCCCTCCATTACGGCAATGGGCGTCAACTTCAGCCCTGCTGTATCAGCGGAATCCCCAGCGGCATAAACTATAGGGTTTGATACACTCTGGAGGTATTCATTCACAACCACTCCCTTCCTGGACCACTTCACGCTTCCGGCATTTAATCCCATGTCAGAATCAAACTCCCGGCCTGCCCCATGGACTACAGCGTCTGCATGAACAAGTTCATATTCCCCATCCCTTGTTAGCCTTATTTCGTATTCGCTGCCAGCCTTCTTTATCTCCTTTACAGAGGCATTGGTCAATATTCTGATGCCAGAATCACGCAACTGATTTGTCAGGATATCAGCAATTTCTTTGTCGAAATTCACCAGTATCCTGCCTGAGTGCTGGATTATTGTTACTTCTGAACCGGCCTTTCTGGCAATGCTGGCAAATTCAACAGAAATGTAACCTCCACCCACAAATACAAGCTCCTTTGGTAATTGTGGAAGGCTTAGAAACCCTTCATTATCCAAGAGGTACTCAGAACCCGGAAATGAAAGGCTGGCTGCTCTGACGCCAGAGGCAATCAAAATTTTTTCAGCTTCCACTTTTTTGCCGCCAACTTCCAGCATATCTGGCCTTAGGAATCTTGCCTTTCCGTGCAGGACTTCAATACCGCTCTTGGTCAGGCTTTCCTCAATACCTCTTGACATGGACTCGGTGAAGGTACGCTTGAAATCCATCAGTTCATTCCAGTCAATCTCGCCCTTCAAACCAGAAATTCCACGTCCCTGAAGCCTCTTTGCTGACTCAAGGGAATCCGTAACTCCAACCAGAATTTTCTTCGGATCGCAGCCCCTCAGTGCGCAAGTTCCCCCAATTGCTTTCTGATCAATCACTGCTATTTTCTTTCCATTCTCAAGGGCCTTAAATGCAACTGTGGTTGCAGCCGAACCTGAACCTATTATAACCAGATCGAATCTTAAAGTCACTCTAATCACCTATGAACATGTATTAAAATAATAAAAAATTGTCAATCAATTTAGATCTTTCTGCTTAGGTAAAAGGTAATGATTCCGAGAGCAAGACCATACAGGATGTGTCCTAAGAACCCTATCACCAGAACGTCAGGTAGCATCATTGAAGCTTTTGCACCCATCATATTCATCATAACTGATGCGAACACAGTCATTGACATGGGCAGGAAGAATACCAGGTAAAGAACAACCGCGAATACTACTCCCAAAATAAGGGATCTTGGTCCATTCTTCAGTCTAAGAGCCTTAACGTATGATACAATTCCCCCAAATATTGCTCCGGCAATAATACTCACTATGAAATGTCCAAGAACACCAACCATTACAGCAGATCCCATGGAAGCCCCAAGGCCCATTCCCATCACCAGGGCGAAGGTTGTTGCAGAAAGCCCCATTCCTGCGGCTCCCGCCATCAATACCAGAAGCATAAGGATCCCACCGATTATTCCGCCTATTATGGCAGATATAATCACTCTACCAGTGCTCAACCCACTTCTTGCTTTATCCATGTGCATTCTTGCGTGTTCCATAAGGAGATCTTTTGAACCGAATACCTTACCACATGCATCACACTTATTTTCTGTCATAAACCTCAGAAATCTTATTCAGGATATCTATAAAAGCGGATTCCGTCAACGGTTGTAATTGACTCTGACAGTCTTATGAATTATTTGTCTGAAATTATTGCCATTGGAAACATTATGTCAACGCCATAGCTCTTTATTTATTTTTATTGATAGTCAACTGTTGACAGGCAAGATTAGTAGAGTAGAAGTAATTCCAAACCTTCATGTCTAATAATGCGGATTGTATGGTTAGATCAATGGGAGATGATCAACTGGAACAAAAAAAGACAGTACAGATCGCCATCTACACCGACGGGCAATCATACAAAGGTATAAGGGATGGAATAAGACTTCTTCCTCTTGACAAGCTTGTGATAATTCATGAAGAGGTTCATGATAAAAATTTTCATCCAATAGACATCCCCTTCGGGGAATTCATCAAACAGATAGTAAATGCTTTAATGACACAAGTGGAAGAAGTCAGAGTGAAGTCAGGCGAACTAAATGAAGTGCTTGAGGCAGTCAAGTCCGTATACAGAGACAACAGCAGTGAATACAACGAGTTTTATATGAACGTGACTGAAGGTGGAAAGCTAATGTCATGTACGGCAATTTCCTCAGCTTTCATTTTTGGCATACGGGCTTTCTGGATTGATACAAAGGGACTTCACATGCTGCCAATACTGAAGCTTGGGTACCAGAAAATCCTTTCAGAAACTAAACTTTCAATCCTTGGTGCACTGGCAAGGAAGAAGGGAAAGGTGGACAGTCTTGAGCAACTATCTGAGATTACCGGCTTGGACAAGTCGTTAATCAGCAGGCATATTAACGGCACCGATGACTCCCAGGGCATGGTTGATCTCGGGTTGGTATCGGTAAACAGGAAAACAAGAGGAAGGATAGAGGTTGAAATAACTGCGCTTGGAAAGATAGTCACGATTTGAACTCCGTACATATCTATTTTCAATGTTCGTCAAGAAATCATGACCATGGAAATTCCTACCGGTATTTGAGAGGGAATATAATGTGCAACGCTTAACCTTCAGGCAGTGTTGCACAACTAATCCAGGCATCATGAAATTATAAATCCGTGACCGGTTCCCCCCATTGAAAAATGGAGCCAATACTCGCATTTCAGATGACTTTCTAGATGGAATGCTGCCATTGCCTTACATATAAAACATCCTGAACTTCATTGATATGAAAAATATGCCATTGGTCCTTTGATAACTCTCCATATGTGAGAAACAAATTGAAAATAAAGGGGGCAATCAAACCAGAGCCTCGGCCAGTTCAGCAAAATCTTTGACAGTAAGTGGTTATAAACCTGTCAAATTCTCCAGGGGTTTTCCCTTTCTTTCCAAGTAAACAGCCTTCAAACCAGCGGAGAGGGCTCCATCCACATCCCAAGCGTTTGACGATACCAAGCAAACTTCAGACGGCTTCACGTTATAAAACGCTGGTACAATGTTATACACTTCTGGAGAAGGTTTAAATTTTCTAACAACTTCAGCGGTGAACAACTTCTCAACCGACTCATTTAACCGGGAGCTTTCAAGTATTCTTGTTGCCATCTTATAATCTGCGTTTGTTAGTACTACCTTTTGATATTTTAATTTGGAAAGGGACAATTTTACACTGTCAAAAGGGCTCGATTTAGCCACCTCTCCATCATCTCATTGATCTGACTTTGAGAGGCCTCTATCCTGTAAAGAGTGACTGCGTACAGAAGTGCTTTATTGGTTATTTCCCAGAAAGTTAGTTTCAGTCCCATAATCGCAGTCCGCCAGGCATATTCAATCTGCTTTCTTCTCCACAATTCCATGAATGCTTTCCGTCTGTAACTGACAACATAATCTGAAATTTGTATAGAATCAACGTCTAGCAATGTGCCCATGAGATCAAAGGCCAATATCTTCACATTCAACCTTGTCACCCGGATGTATTAAGAATTGGATTCAAACCAGTTTAGGTCGCACCTTGCGGCAACAGTCGCTGAGAAAATCAATGCCTCAGCAATTTCTTCCTTTGAGCACCCATGCTTCTTTGCTGCCATTATATGGACCTTTGTGCAGTGCGGGCATCTTCCAAAGCTGGCCTGTGTTACTGTGATTAACTCTTTTAGCTTCCGATCAAGGGAGGACTCCTCATAAACGGATTCCTGGAAACTTATCCACTTCTTTCCGTGCCCATCATCTCCAAAAATGTGATATGGCTTACCTTCCTCAGAAGACAGTAAGGAATCGAATATGTCCTTTAACCAGAATAACTGTGTCCCGCTGGTTTCCAAGGCTGAAATTGTTAAAGCCTCTGCAATATCTTTATCGCTTGCCCCATTCTCTCCCGCCCTTGTTATGAATAAACGTAGCATATTTCTGTTCCGGAATCTATTTGCAGTTGCCGCCCCAATAAGTGCCCTAACTTTTGGATTCAGTGAACTGTCTCTTTCAAAATTCTGTTCAAGTTTCTCAAAATGATCCATTGGCTTTTTAACCAAACTTTTGACTTCCATGTGTAATATATATCAAAACATCCACTTAACAATATACCTGAAACGGTTGACACCAAGCACTTAAGTCAATTCCCAAAATGCAGTGGCATGGTGAATTTTGACAACAACTTCAAACAGAGAATGAAGGAAAGGATGGCGAGATTCTCAAAGTTAGATGAAAAAGGTGATGTATTTTCCAGAGTTGGTGTGACAGTAACCAAGGGTGACAACCTCCTTTCAGAGGCAAAGCCAGAGAATCAGGTATACACATGGACTTCCGATGAAAACGGGCCAAGCCCACTGGCATATTTCGTGTCAAGTCTTGCCATGTGTCAGATGGTACACTATGGAGAACATGCTGCATCAAAGGACCTGGGAATAGACGATCTCAAAGTGAGCGTTGAGGGGAAGTTCAGAGTGAGCAGGCCAAGATCGTTCTCAGAGATCACATACTTTGTTGACATCAGGTCTCCAGAAAGAATTGAAAAAATCAAAGAACTTGCCTCGATTTCTGCCTCCGACTGTTATATTACCAACACTCTCTCAAGAGCCTGTCAGGTTACCGGGTCGCTCAAGATAAACGGGAATGACGCCGGAGAAATCAGAATAGCATGAGTTAGTTCCAGGTAGGTTCTCAGAAGGCTATGACAGAAGAAAGCAATCGTACATCACCAGGTGACCGAATCGTTAGTAAAATTAGAGATTACATTGTTTTCCTGGCACTCCTTGGTGCCATATTTTCTCTTATAACAATCAGGGGGAATTACATACTGGCGCCTCCATATGCAGTTTCAGCATATCTGGTTGTTTTCCAGAGAAACACGAAGTATTCAAGCAGGCAGAGTCTGGCTGCAACCTACACGCTAGTTATCCTTTCCTCAGACACTCTTCATTTCATCTTAGGAGAGAGCATTATTGGAATGGTGCTCAATGTTGTGATCGTTTCAGCCTTTGTTACTTTCACCAATTTCACACACCCTCCTGCAATCGCCCTTACAATATTCTCGTTTATAGCGGGTAATCCACTGGATTTCACAATATCATCTGTTCTCTCCCTTGTAGCTTTATTAACAGTTTCTTTGCTGATTGAAAAATATAGACTGTAGAAATAAGCTTCTTGAGTAAAAATTCTTACAATGGCGTTTTCGCTAGTCAACTACTCCCAGCTGACGCAGGGGGCTTGTTGCTGTCTGGGTGACGCAACGATTGGCTGGTTGACAGCAGCCTGAAATACTCAGATTTACCGAGTATTCCGATGTTTCTTGCGGCATTGAGATCGGCATGGAGCTCGAAGTTGCAGTTCAGGCAGTGGAAGACCGATCCTTTCCTGTTGTTCATATCTATGTAACCACATTTTGAACATCCCTGCGAAGTATATTTCGGATTTACATAGATTACCGTTTTTCCTGTGTTTTCTGCCTTATATTCGATGAACTGTTCCAGCTGGTATGGAGACCATGAACCCAGCATTGTGTTGAACCTACGTCCATTGTGCTTCCTTCTCATCCCTGCCGATTTCAGATCTTCAAGGGCTATCAAATCAAAATGAAGATTCACAATCTGTTTTGATATCACACGATTTGTGTTCTGCACGAACCGTCTCTCTCGTCCGCTCAATTCCTTTAGTTTGCGATGTGCGGAACGAGTGCCCGCGTGCTGTGATGCTGATCTGTTGTATCTATATCTTCCCTTTACGCTTCTCAGATGCCCTGAATTAAAGAACATGTTGTTTGATAATACAGCTATGTTCTTTATTCCCCTGTCTATTCCTATACTCTCTATGTCTCTGCTTACCTCTTTTTCCACCTCTTTGTCCGGCAATTCCACCTGGATCATTACGGACATTTTCCTGTGCTTTGTATCGATGTGTACCTGTGCATTGGTGTATTCCCCCCTGTATTTGTCGATGAGGGGAGATTTTGCAACGGGAAACACCAGCGTTCCCTTTACACTTGTCAGTGATACTGTGCAGGAATCGGGATAGAATTTGAATGTCCTCCTGTCATATCTTATTGTGAGAGATTTCCTCCGTATCTGTTTTTGGAGTTCAGTCTGCTTTAATGCTTCGGATGCTGCATCCCTTGCAGTCTGTACCAACGCCGATGGCATGGTCGGTATCGCTTCCCTGATGCCTCTGTATGTCCCTCTGTTCAATTTATTCTTGTTGAAAGTGTGTTCAGGAAAGCCGTAGTCCAGAACTTTCTGACATGCTTCCCTGAACCTCTTTCCAGTTTCAAGAAGTGCCTGGTCGTAGGGAAGTTTCAGTTTAATGGTCCTGAACATTGATTACTAGGTGTCAGTATCTTTTATTAATATTTCATTCGCTCTCATCCCCTCCCTTTCGGAAGGGGTATTCTCGCTCAAAATGATAAATTCAATCCCAAGATAGACTTTATGATACGCGCCTGAATATTGCATATATGAGGCTCCGCTTGTCACCCGAAGGAGTTGACTGGTAAGCAATGAAGGATTCGTGGAGGGAAAATCCTTCTCCGAGAAACTCTTTGAAGTGTTCGACAGAATACTTGAAAAGAGGCAATCCGCTGCAGTATCCAGGACCGGCTTTGGAATGCTCGACTAATATCACGTATCCATTGACCCGGAGAGTTCTTCTCATATTATCCAGATACCTTTGCCTTTCCCCTTCGTCACGCAAGAAATGAAGGAATGTCCTATCATGCCACAAATCAACACCATTTAGGTCGGGGAAGTTTTCGGAGGTTGCATCACATTGAATGAATCTCACGGTTTCAGAGTTATTTCCTATAAGCCGTGAAAGAGAATCTAGTGCTTTTCTGCTCGAGTCAATCGCAAAAATATGAGAGAATCCCATATCCACAAGGTCCTTAAGAAACAGTGATTCACCGCACCCCTATATCTGCCACTTTTGATGACGTTGGAATACCGAGAGACCTGACAATTGCAGAAGATCTGGTAGGGCTGGGTTCATACCAGCTTAGTTTGTTATGGGGCATATCTGAGTATATTCCATCCCACCACTCACCCGGATTGTTTACCAATATTATCACTCCACGCAACACGCCATTTTTGACAGATCCCTTATGAATGATTGTGCGGCCAGTTTGACACCCTCGGATATCGATGGGAATATGTGGCTTGTGGCTATAATGTCATCGATGGTATAACCATTCCTAACAGCATAGGCTCCCTCTGTTATGATGTCTGTTGCGTTGGGGGCCATAATGTGCATCCCCACTATCCTGTTGTCTTTCGGGTCAACCGTGATCTTGATAATTCCTTCAGTTTCTCCCATTATGCTTGCTTTTGTGAGGTTCTCCAGCGAGAATACCCTGCAGGAACATGACCCGGTCTTCGCGGAAAATTCATTCTCTGTCATTCCAACGCCAGCAATCTGAGGGCTGGTAAATACTGCCCAGGTCGCAGAACCGTAATCGATCTCAAGATCTTCGCCAAACATGTTGCTCACAGCTATGACTCCCTCTCTGGCTGCAAGAGTTTCAAGGAACATTTTTTTGGAAACGCAATCGCCTGCTGCATATATTCCAGGGGTGGAGGTTTTCATCGTATTGGAAGTGACTATCAGCCCTTTAGCATCTGCATGAACACCTGCAGATTCCAGGTTAAGGTATTCAGTATTGGGTTTCCTTCCGGTGGCAACTATGATTTCCTGAACATTTAACTTCTCCTTTCCCCTGTGCGTTATGACATCTATATATTTCCTGCTTCCAGATGAGCTCACTGCACTCACTCTTGCCCTCAGGTGGAATTTCATTCCTTCTTGTTCCAACTGCTTCTTCAGGGCAGAGCCAATTTCAGGCTCTGTTTGGGGAAGAAGGGAATCAAGGGCTTCAACCACGGTCACCTTTGATCCGAAATGCAGGAGTGCCTGCCCTATTTCCAGTCCAATGGAACCTCCTCCTATGATTGCAACAGATTCGGGAAGTTCATTGAGTTCCCATACCGTGTCGCTTGTGAGGTATCCCGTTTCCCTCAGTCCTTCTATGTCTGGCTCAGTTGGGTGAGATCCGGTCGCTATGAGTATGTTGGATCCGGAGACAACTGCAACTTCATCACCATCGGGAGCCGTGATCTCAACTCTCCCTTTATCCAAAAACCTTCCCAGTCCCTCGAAAATCCTGACATTGCTGTAATTTTCTATTACCCGGGCATATTTGCTATCCCTTGCATGTGCAACATAGGAGCGAAGCCCCTTCATAACTTCTGCAAAGTCATGCCCGACCTGTGTGTCGTATATTCCTGGCATTCTTGGGTGTTTGGGCCTGAAAACCAAATGCGATGCCTCAAGCAGGTACTTTGAGGGAACACAGCCCACATTCACGCAAGTTCCTCCCAGTGGGCCGGTACCGATGACAGCAATGGTCATTTCCCCATTGCTGAGCTCTGAGGCCTTGATTGCTGCGGAGAATGCGGCTGCGCCTCTTCCCAGAATTACAAGATCGAATTTCTGCGTCTCTCTGCTCAAATTCATTCACTCCCTCATTGGTAAATAAGCGTTGCCCTGTAATGTGATGGCTTTGAGAACACGATGTTTTTCAGAAGTTCCTCTGGTTTTACCTTTACAAGATCAACATCAACCAAACCTGTGCCATCATTAAGAAAAATCTTGACGTCCAGCACCCCATCCTGGTCCTTAAGGCCGCGACTGATGGTGGCTGCACAGTCTTCACAGGTCATTCCGTATATTCTCAGTTTTACCTTCTCTTCCGACATGATTTTACATTGCTGGCAATTATTAATATGAAAAAGTAAACTTTTTTTTACCTTACTGGATGACTTGTATGAGAGGATTTGGGGACAATTCAAAATAATGAACAGAATAGATTCAAAAATAAAAGCAAGGCCTGCATGATTGAGGATCGAGAATCTACAGTATGCATTGATCCTTCGCTGCCTCTCCTTAGCTTGATTGGGAAGAAATACACCATGATGGTGCTTGGTGTAATAGGAAACAAGGAAAACAGGAAAAATTTTAATGAAATACTCCGGGACATACCATATTCGAGTTCAACAATCATTGCCAGGAGGCTGAAAGAGCTTCAGGATCTCAGATTGATCCAAAGAGGCGAAGGGGTTCATGGAGTTACTTACTCGCTCACCAGATTTGGACAGAATGTGAGAGAGAGTCTATTGCCGTTGCTTCATCTGGTTGAAAATATACCTCAGGAATGAGTAGGCAACATCCAGATATGTTCATGATGAGATTCGCTTTATTTCATAAGCGAATACTGTTGAACGAGGAGTCGTCTTCCTAAATTCATGGGCTGATAAATGGCTTCTACCAGAGCCTGCGGTGACAATAGATTTAGAAACACCGCTGATAGGCAAGAATTTTGATGGGCTTGACCGGATTTGAACCGGTGACCTCCGCTGTGTGAGAGCGACGTCATAACCGCTAGACCACAAGCCCTGCAAGCCAGAAGAGTACAATTGTGTATTATTATTTTCCGTGTACCGGACTACATTAATTATTAAAGTATAGTATCATGATTATAAAATGAGCAGCAGGATACGGGCCAGAGACCTCCTGGACAGAAGACATCCACTGTCGCCACTTTCCGACAGGGTACTCATTACGCTATCGATCTTTGTGGTTTCAATTCTGGCCGCAACAGCCGTGATTCAATTATCCATGAAAGTGACATTTGTCAATGCGTTTTACTTCATAGCCATGGTAACAACAACAAACGGGGCTCCTTTTCCACCCTCCTCTCCTGCCATTACGCTCTTTACCTCACTGTGGGCCTATTACGCGTTTATTCTGCTTGCTACCATCATAGCATTTGCATTTGGTCCCCTGGTAGGGCACATCATCAAGGAAGGCGCTGCGTATATACACAGAGAGGAAGAGAATATGGAAAATCACCACCTGAAAAAATTATGATCAGATTTCTTCCAAGAGACGCTCGAGAATCGCTGCCCGGACAGGCATCTCATTTACATCCAGTACCTCCTGTTCGGAATGTGCACCGTCCCCAACTGCACCAAGCCCATCCAGGACGGGAACACCCAGTGCTGCGCAGAAATTACCGTCGCTTCCTCCGCCAGCTGAAGTTTCCCGGAGTTCCCTGCCAAATTCCCTGCCAATCCTTTTGGCCAGTTCAAAGAGTCTCCCGGTTGCATCCGTCTTGCGCATTGGTGGCCTGTTCACTCCTCCGCTTATCTCTATTCTTACCCTGCTGTCCTTGGGCCGGAAAAGTCTTGCCTCTTTCATTATGCGTCTCCCTTCATCTTCCTCTACTATCCTGAAATCAACCTGCATGAATGCCTCTCCGGGAATTACATTCCTGGCGGTTCCTCCTCTTATGGTGCCAACATTTACTGTTGTTTCCGCATCCGGGTTGTTTAGAGCCTGAAGGAACTGGATCATTCTGGCCGCCTCTTTTATGGCACTGGCACCTTTTGAGGGATCAAGACCTGCATGTGAGGCCTTTCCCGTGATGGTGATGTCTATTTCGCCCACCCCCTTCCTTTCGGTCTTCAGGTTGCCGTTCAGTGACGGTTCCAGCACAAGAACTGCCTCAGCTTCCTTTGCCATTCCTTCTATAAGTTCCCTGGAAGAGCCGCTTCCAATCTCTTCATCAGATGTAACCAGGAATATTATGGGCCTTTTCATCTTTCCATGTTTTTCCAGAGCCTTGAGTGCCCATACTCCCTGGATAATGCCGGCTTTCATGTCGAAGATCCCGGGACCTCTTGCCATTTCCCCGTCCTCCGATACAGAGAACGGTATTTTCTTGAGAGTGCCTTCCGGAAACACAGTATCATAATGTGACAGGATCAGGATTGGTTTCATAGTGGATTCCTCATTGAATCTTATGAGGAGGTTGTTCCCGGCATTCATGTTATCAATTACATTTACCGTACAGGAAAGATTATCCCGGAAATAATCTTCAAGATACTTTACACACCTGTCAAGGAGAATCTTGCTGCTTGAAGGCGTTTCCATAGTAACCAGGGTCTCCAGATCCTCGATCATATTCTTGTGATGGTCAAACAGGTAATCGGAAGGTTTCATGTTATGATTAACGACACTTGTTTTATGAATTATTCCCAAGTGTTTCAATAGAATATTTATTCCTGTTGATGATTCAAAATATCCTATTCCGGCAGTTTTCTACATCTCTTGTCCGGCAATTATGCGAAAGTCAGTTTTTCGATTTTCAATAACCGGAGGGATAATTTTGCCGGTGCTTTTGGGCTTTGAAATTTTAAATCTTCAAGAGTAAAAACTTATAACCTGAAGCTAATATGTAGCCCGTCCCAAAAATTAGTATATGTGATCTATGAACATATATGACGACATGGGACTAAAACTCGTTTAGTCATGGG
Organism: Thermoplasmata archaeon; assembly: GCA_021802365.1. The sequence goes on from JAKAAJ010000028.1 coordinate 13,288, forward strand.
CCTCGGGAGA
>JAKAAJ010000029.1 GCA_021802365.1 Thermoplasmata archaeon
GTCAAACATCGCTTATTGCTTTTCCCCTGCGTCTTGTTTCGTGGCCGCAAACCGGACAGATCTTCACATCAGGGTCAAAGTCCCTTCCACATCCTGTACAGGATGCTCTCCATGCAACTCTTCTGGTTATCTGCCTTGCATTGACACTCTGAAACTTTACACCAAGCGAGCTTGCAACATTCTGTATGCAGAAGTCATTTGACAGTAAAGTTCCGCCAGTTTCTAAAGCCAGGGCCAGAATAGCAATGTCTGCTCGGCTCATCTTCTGCAGGTCTCCTGTGGATCTTGCCTCCCTTTTTACCTTATTCACATTGGCCACTGATGGAGAAACAATCTTCAGGAGATCTCCGTAAAAATCAAGGATCCGGTGAAGCTCTCCGTGTTTGATCTCCTCCAGTACTTCAGGGACAGTGCAGACGTCATCCCACTGGTGTGGGCTGACGCCGTTCAGGATTGCCGAAGTGTCCAGAACAAATGTTACTTTTTCTTCAGTTTCTCTCATTTATGGGCACATATTTAAGCAGTTCTTTGGTGCCGCTGTACAGCGCCTTTGGCCTGAACAGCCTGTTGTCCCTCACATATTCAAGAGACCTTGCTACCCATCCGGATATCCTGCCAACTGCGAAGATTGGGGTGAATACTTCTCTGCTGAACCCAATGGAGCTGTACAGCATTCCGGAATAGAAGTCAACATTGGGGAATATTCCCTTGCTCCCAAGTTTTGATATCATTACATCCTCAATCTTGTTTGCTGTATGGAATAGCTCCTCCTTCCCGTTCATGGATGTTACTTCATGGGCATATTCCTTCAGGATCTTTGCCCTTGGATCGTACACCTTGTAGACCCTGTGACCGAATCCCATTATCTTCTCCTTGTTCTCAATCATCTTTCCAATTACACTGTCGGCATTTTCAGGGGATCCAACTTTTTCAATAAGAGCAAGGGCCCTCTCGTTTGCACCACCATGCAGAGGTCCCTTAAGAGCGGATATTGCAGAAGTTACTGCAGAATACATATCTGACAATGTTGAGATTGTAAGCATACAGGCGAATGTGGATGCATTCATCCCATGATCAGCATGGAGTATCAGTGCAGTATCCAGCATCTTTGATTCAACCTTGGATGGTTTTCTTCCCATTGCCTGGTGGAAAAAGAAATCCGAGTAGGTCAGATCATGGTCAGGTTTCACTATCTCCTCTCCCCTGTACACTCTGTTGATTGCCCCGACAATGGTGGGCATTTTTGCTATGAGCTCGATTCCAAGATCATGCTGTTCATCAAGATTTGGTTCCACAGTTCTGGAATCCTTAGCCCCGATGTAAGAAACAACTGTCCTGAGGGTTGACATGGGGTGCGCCTTGCTGCCTATTTCCTTAATCAGGCTGTATGTATCCTGCTTAAGGTTGCGCAGCTCCTTCAGCTTTCTGTCATACTCACGGTATTCCTTTTCATTTGGAAGGTGCCCATTGACAAGAAGGTATGAAACCTCTTCGTAATTTGACTTTCCGGCAAGTTCTGAAATCTCATATCCTCTGTATACAAGTCTTCCAGCCTGTCCGTCCACATACCCTATCTTGGTTTCTGCCGCTATAACTCCCTCAAGTCCTCTTGAAAATTCAGGTTTATCATTAGTTTCGGGCATAAAATCACCAGTGGATGGTAATCGGTACAACGTTAATTAAGGTTTATAATGGTTGATGGTTTTAAATATATTTGACTCTGAATTCAAGGTTGCATCAGACGTATTTTCTTGCTCTGATGAGGCTTACCTTAAGGTGCCCAAGTAAACCATGTATGTCTCTACCCATTGCCATTAACTCACCCTTGCCTTCCATAACCTTGACCGTCAGCCCCAGATGAGAGAGAAGAACAGCAAAATGCCTGAGAGTGGATATTTTCTTCAGGCCGTGGGGAGCTTTTCCGGACAGGTGTTTGATATAATCTGTGTCTCTTAGATTTACGGTAACGGTCTTTCCGGTGAAATCAACCTTCGCGAGATCACTTCTGTTGATCCTGACACTTACAGAACCCTGAATATCCGGAAAAGGCATTCCCTGTTTCCCTTATTTGGATGTTCTGTCGTGTATTGGTCTTGCTGTAACGCTAACTGTCCCGTTCACCACAACTGAAGCATTCATTCCGGGCATCTTGATGCTAAGGTCTGCGAAAACAAACTCAGCTGTGCTCTTTGTTCCTTCTATTACCTTTACAAAACTCTCAATCAGTGATTCTTCGTCCATGGATAATCAGTGGATGACACTATTTAAACAATTTGGACAAATTATATATATTTCTCATTTTACAGGAAATTCACAAGCATTCCCACAATGAATCCGGAGAAAATTGACAGGTAAACATACTGTCTCAGACTTCTCCCTGTACCGGTGAGTATGACTCTGAGCATAGGGAGGATCACATAAATTATGGCCCCAATAGCCAGACCGTCAAATACAAGATCCAGTGAGGCTGAATTGAAATAGTATCCTACTCCACCCCCTATAATGGTGGGGATGCCACCGATTAGGAAGAAAAACGGTACAAGTTTCCTTCCTGAGGATGTGTTCCCAATGAAAGGAGCGCCAATTGGAAAACCCTCTGTTATATTCTGAAGAATAAACCCGGCGAAAACAACCAGTGCCACACCCGTGAGGCCTAAGCTTATGGCCTGCGCACCAAACACCATCCCTTCTGTTAGATTCTGCAGCCCTATGCCTATGGAAATAAGCAGGGAAAGATGCATAGCCCTGATCTCTCCACCGGACCTGAATTCGAAGGCGAACAGCATGAAGAACCCTGAAACAATGGAGATCACAAAAATTGCATCGAAGGAAAGGTTTGTGCCGTAACCCAGAAGTGAAGTGTTGTATATTGTTGGGGAAGCTGTCTGAAAGATATCTGCAATAAGAAATACAAGAATACCCACTGCAAATCCGGTCAGTAATGATGAACTCTCCTTTGTAAGGGCCCTTGACATCACTAGAGGGTAGGATATCAGAATTGAGAGCCCCATCACTGCTGATAGAAGCAGTACCAGGAGAATATTCACGTAGAGAAATTAGGTATACCTAATTAAATATTTGTAAAAAACACTGTTTCCGGATTTACACCCCTTACTTTCTTGATATGAACACCACCGCTATTATTGCTATGAGCGCAAGAGCTGCCAGTACATAAGCGAGCTCAAGTTTTCCACTCAGCAGCTGTTCCCTTGTAAAATATACATGTACGCTGATGTTGCTGCCATTCACCACAAAACTTCCGGTATAGGTTGGAGTGTATCCCAGTACCTTGTAAACAGTGAAATTGTATGATCCATTGGGAAGCTCAAGCACCATGCTTGACTGGTTAGTGTAGAATATGTATTCACCCTGGGCAATACTCCAGTTGGTTCCATCAGGCAGTCCGGATTCAGTTATATTGACAGCATACCCGTAAGTGAATGTTACATTGTATGTTCTGTTCATTCCTGCAGTATTCATGTCAAGCAGGAGGAATGAAGGTACATAATTCTTCGAATAGTTCAGCTCAAAATCATATTCTCCTCCCAATGAAATGAAATCGATCGTTGTATTGTTTGAATAAAGAGTGGTTGTCTGGTTTGAAACGGACCATTCCTGACCATGGGGAAGACCATTTTCGATGAACTTTATGGAAAATGTTCCAAGGGTGAAGTTTACCACCCTATGAACAGACGATCCTGAAACAGTCAGATTGGATTCCGGTGATACATAATTTCCGTCTGCCGCTACTGGTTTATAGCTGTATACGCCATCCGGAACCACTGCATATGCATAACCGCCTGTATCGTTATTGATAAAGATTGTCTGAAATCTCTGATTATAGCTATTCATGTATACTGTGAAACTGTCGGCACCACCTGTAAGAGGATTAACAGGTGGCAGGCCTTTTGAACTGAATTCCACTCTGTAGCCTGAAACAAACAGAACGTTAACTGTAACGTTCTTGTTTCTTATTACCTGATACCCGTACTGCGGGTCAGGAGAATAGTTTCCCGTGTACCCAATGAAGTAGCTCTGGTTTCCGCTTGTGAGGTTGAACTCCAATGATGTACCGTCAGTACTCCTAGTTATACCTTCAACAGTAACATTCCATACCATACCCGCGGGAAGCCCGGTCTCGTTGAAATACAGATGATATGATTTTACAACAGAATCCTGGGCGAATGCATAGGCATTTATGCTCCCCATTCCAGAGACCAGACTGTAGCCATGTCCGGCACTGAAGAGTGCATTTGAGCCGTAAATGATATTGTAGAAAGGATAGGGATTGTTGAGAAGGGATCTGTTTGAGGAACTTGTATACTCATCATTCCCAATTCTGTAAATGGTAGGATCCATGAACCCCAGATCTTTCTGCCCATGATTCTGGAAATACTGGTTTATTGTGGCAACTATCCCTGCAGCAACAGGAGATGATACACTGGTTCCTGCAAGTATGAAGAGGCCGCTTTTTCCTGTTGAGTTTGTAAGATAAACAAGCGTATTGTTTCCCACATCTGCAATGTCCGGAACACCCCTGCCAGCCCCCTGTATCAGATTGTTTGCCTCTGAGTTGTTCTGCCATACTGGCTCCGCGTAATAATCGCTTATTCCACTGGCTGTGCCTATGGGTTTTCCACCTGTGTAAGAAGGAGTTTCATACCAAACTGTCTGGTTCTGTATCTGATCCGTGTTCGGATTGAGAATCAGTGTCGTACCGCCCACAGCTGTAATTCCATAATCGTTGTAGGCAAGGCTTGACGGGAACTGAACAAATGTCCCGGGATAAGGATTTGAAGGTGCAACGAATTTTGGGCTGTTTGCGTTGTCTCCAGAGTCACCGCTGCTTGCCAGAACAGTGATCCCTCTGGCCTGTGCCTCCTGGAGCATACCATTCCAGGTGGCATTGACATTATCCGCGGTGCCGAATGACATGGAGATGACAGAGACGTTTCCAAGGCCTGTTGAGCTTGTGTTTGATATAACTGTATTAAGGGCATCTGCTATCTCTGAAAGGCTGCTTGTCTTACCGTATACATTGTATATGTGTGCACCAGGTGCAAGGCTTCCTGCCATCTCCAGGTCAAGTGTATTCTCCGTCACTGCCCCGGATGTGTCAAGGCTTGCTGAGCTTGACGGAAGCGGTGCGCCGTCAACAGGGATCGGAGTGATTGCCGGGTCCGGTTCGGATGATGGGATGGAACTGTTGAAATAATTCTTAAGATCACTGGGATCGTAAGGCCCCACATACTGTGTTCCAGATGAGGAATTGTAGGATCCGGACCAGAGTATGGTTGCAATGCTCACGTTTGAATCATAATTGGAGGAAAAGAGACCTGTCTCATTGTAGGCCACCTGGTAATCAGATCCGTAATTGTATTCAACACCGTTCTTAATAATTGGGGAAGGGAAGGAACTCCCAGTTGTACCATATGAACTTACATCCAGCTGTGCAAGCGAAAGCGGTGCTTCCACTGCCACCGACGCAGATGTCAGGCCCGTCACTCCAGTAATATTGCCTGCTGCCCATTCAGGCATCTGCGGTATCTGTTCCGGCCCGAAGGATGATGTTCCGTTAAGTGCAAGTATTCCTGTATGGAATGCTGCAGCGAAATCCTTTGAAGAGCCGCTCATGCTCAGTATAAGCCTGTTTGGAAACCTTGTGAAATTGTGGATTCCGTAACTCTCGAAATATCTGATCAGATTATCATAATAGGATTTGCTTGGAGCGTACAGCCTGTCGAAGGTTCTGGCAGAAATATACTGATGGTACTGGATACTTGCAGGGTTTGAAATATTTGAAAGGAACGAGTTCAACCTGCCCTCATTTGCCGGTTCAAGTGAAACTGATATATCCATGGTGAATGCATTTTCCGTTCCGTTTGTAAGAACATTTCCGGAGAAAGGTACAGATGCAAGCCTGACTTCCTGGTAGGATTGTGATGAGTTTGAGGAAACTTTAACTGCATTGTGAGGAATGGAGGAAACTGCAATTGAGGCCGAGGAAGCTACAAATGAAACAACAAGAATCAGGGAAATTATAGCCCTGAATTTTTTCGACATCTCAGAAAGAAAGTAAGATCAACTATGAAAATGTTGCCCATCATGTCCTGATTCAGCTGTTTTTCTCAACCAGCAGATTCCTGAGAACTTGACCTGATATGCTCTTCGGTATATCCGACTTCCACACGATTTCAGAAGGTAAATTGTGTGAACTGAGTTTACCCTGAAGGTAAGAGATTACTTTTCGTTCATCTGTTCGTCGCTCCTCCTTGACACAGTAGAATACTGCTCTTCTGATTCCGGGGGGTACTTCTCTGAAATCTGCAACAAACTCAGACACACCAGGTATCCTGCCGGTACTCTTCTCTATAAAATATCTGCTTGTATGCCTGCCCAGAATAACTGCTATATCTCTGACGATCTCAATCTCTTCAAGAGAACCTTCAGAGTTCAACTTTGCCCTGATTCCAAGTTCCCGGTTCATTCCAGCATCATGGGCATCCCCAATCACCATTGACCCTACTCCGCTGTTGATTTCCATATTGTTGCCAGATTCATCCACAAGTTCTGTTTCTCCAGGCACTAAGGGTATGAGCTTTCCAGAAGATTCACCAGATCCCTCCATCAGATGGGTTATTCCCATCAATTCCGGGGGCCCGAAGAAATAAAACATCCGGAAATTATTCCTTGTTGCAAAGTCTGAAAAGATCCCATAATTTGATCCAAGCCCTGCGAATATTAGTCCCCTGATCCTGTCACTGTTGTGGTATTCAATTCGTTCAGCTCGGGATATTATTTCCTGGAAAACTGTAATGAAATTTGCGTTATATGTATCTGCGAGCCTGAAAATCTTGAGACCCGGATCCGGGTTTGAAGGAAATATTGAGTATCCGGAACTCAAAACAGGCATGGCAACAGAAAGGATGAAACCTTCCGGAGATGCGGGAGGAATACAGGAAGCGTTGCGGAAAACCGACCCTTTGCTGGAAATTCTTTCCAGCGCCAGCGATGCCCGTGCACATAGTTCATTTCCAGTGAATTCAGGAAAAAATGGTGATCCTGATGTGTCATATGAAAGAAAACCTATCTTCTCCTCTCCTGATCCTCCCGTTTCCTTTCCTCTTGGTTTATCAAGGATTATGTCGATAAGTCTTGAGACGAACCCGGGAGGCCTGTTATTCTGATGACCGTCAGTCTGCATTGCTCTGGTGAAGTTCATCAGATCCCCGATCCTTGCAGTTATCACCTTCTCTCCTCTTGCCGGAATTATGTCAGAATCTGATTTTATGATAATCCAGTCATTTTTCTGAACATCAGAGAGGGCCGCGTACTCGCTGTTCCTGAGTGAGCCCATATTTACCGGAACCGCCCCTGACTTCAGTATACCCAGAACTGAGATAAGATACTGAGGCGACATTGGTAAAAGAATCCCTACCCTTGAATCCGATCCACATCCCTTTGAGGACAGAAATTCCGCCAGTGAGGATGACATCTGATCTATGCTTCTGTATGAAAAATACCTTCCATCGAAAACAAGAACAGGATAGCTTGGTTTTCTGTCTGCTGCTTCCTGAAAAGCTTCCAGAAACGACTTCTGTTTCTTTTCTGCATTTTCAGTTTCAGGGCTATCCGGCATCCTTCACCTTCCTCATCAATTAATATTAATCATTTATTAATCTTCCCTATGTCCCGGAATTACGAATACTGACTGTAATACCGCATGACCTCTGGAATTCTGGATATCATATCGTTAATGTCATACCAGTATGCTTTCTCCTGGAAACAGAGGTCAGCAGCTTTCTTGTTTATGAACGATGCCATGCATGCAGCTGCAAGAATACTGCGGGATGAATTCAGCAAAGATGCCAGTATTCCAGCTAGCAGGTCACCTGTTCCACCCATGGTCATTCTTGGATTTCCACCCTCAGTGATTCTGTAGATCCTGCCATCTGAGATTATATCCTTTTCGCCTTTCAGTATGACGAGAAAACCTGTCTTTTCGGAATATTCAAGAGCGTATTCTATGGTAGGGTCCCTTCCACTGATCCTTCTGAACTCTGTTGAATGCGGAGTGACACAAATTCTGGACTCAGGTGCGGCTTCGAATATCTCCTCCGCTCTTGATAGTGCATCGGCATCCAGGACTATGAAACCTCTGTATCCCTTCAGTGAATCTATTTCAGAGGAGAGATCATAATCTCCGCATCCTGAACCTATAAGTACCGAGTCAGAACGCTGAACTGTATCATGAGTCAGTGATTTTGACAGGCCAGTAATTATCTGAGCATCGTATCCGGAAATAATGGCCCTGTTTTCCTCAGAAGTGAAAACCTTCACTGTGTCACTTCCGGATCTTATGGCTCCCAGTGCAGAAATCACAGCAGAACCATAAAACCGGTGACCTGTGATCATGATCACCCTTCCGTTCATCCCTTTATGTGATGAAAGTACCGGCTTCTTCAGATAAAGAAAATCACCCGGTCCGCTGTTTCTGAAGGCCCTGTCTGGTATTCCTATATCCTTTATGATTATCCTGCCGCTGTTGTTGTGGTCCATACCCTCTTTGATGTCAGTGAATGTTACTGTGATCTCTGGTGAAATGCATATTTCGCTCCCGATTCCTGAGGGCACATCAACCGATACAACATGCTTCGCGGACCTGTTCACAGCAAGAATATACTCATCTATTGGTTTCCGTGGGTTGCCTGATATTCCTGAACCTAGAAGGGCATCGATAACAACGTCATAGTCCGACATACTTTGTGGGAAGGATTCAACGAAACTGCCTTTGTAATCCCTGAAGGCCTTCTTTGCCTCCCTTGTTTTCAGAGAAGGCTCATCAGACGCAAGGAAAACGCTCACTGAGTTATCGGCAGATAGAAGGCGGGCTGCAACCAGGCCATCCCCCCCGTTATTACCTGTGCCGCAAAGAACAAGTATTTTCAGGCCTCTGCCGAAGTTCTCTGTAACTGTATCTGCAACTGCCCTTCCCGCATTTTTCATCAGTTCATAAAGATCCCCGTGCAGGTACCTGTAGTTCAGGTCTATCCTCTTAGACTCCATGAAATTGAGCATACGTGTACACTTAGTCCAGACTCACTTAATTATTTTACCGGTTGCTATGTACCACAGGTAAAGATCCAGCTCTCCAGGTTTCATCCCAAGGCAGTCTGAATATGCCCTGAATATGTTCTCCTTCTGGATATACCTGAATGCCGGAGTGACCTTGAGGTCTATTGAGGGGTCCACCTGGTTCATTATTCTCACTATGTGCTTGTCAAGAATTGCCAGGTCAAAAACGCCAACATTCCTGAGAAAATGGGATGCCTCCTTGTAACTTATTCCGTCAATGTTTTTTACAAGAAATTCTCGTGCATCAAAAGGTTCCATGGATCTCACAATTTCCGGAAGTCTGTCCAGAAAAGGCCTTGCCTTAACGATGAATCTGGATCGCACATTATAGAAACGGTATTTCAGTTCATGAAGCCGCTGCCTCAGCTTATCCTCCGGGAGTTCCATGAAACCTTCTATGCCTATTCCCTGCTGTGTCCTTATGCCCATCTCTGCGGAAGTATTGGCGGTAAGTATGCAGAAACACAATTCTCCAAAAAGAGTCTCCGCGCTGGAAAATTTCATTCTCCTGAAATCATCAAGCCTTGTTTCAAGAACATCCTTTATCTGAGATTGCTGAATGAATCTTAACTTTGAAAAAAAATGGCTTTCCCTGAAAATAATCTGCCCTGAAACAGAAGCTGATTCCATTCAGGGCTCTCATAATGAAATATTATTTGAATATTTCATACATTTTTTTGGCTTTCTCGAGCTTCTTGTCAACGTCTGACCACTTGACGTTCTTCATAAAGGCGTCAAGGTAAGGAGCTCTCTTGGGGCCATAGTCAACATAATATGCATGCTCGTAAACGTCCAGAGCCAGAATAACTATGCTGTTCCACATGGCATTTGAATTGTGTGCGTCGGCGCCTATGTTTCTCAGCTTGCCTGTGTTGAGATCAAAGACAAGAAGACTCCATCCCCTGAATGCAACTCCTGTTGCCTTGAAATCCTCGACCCATTTCTCATAACTTCCGAAGTCTTTCTCTACCTGCTTCTTGAAAGCTTCAGAGGGCTGTCCGTGTTCTGCTGTAAGGTTTCCGAAGTATATCTCATGCAGAAGTGAGCCATCATAGTTGAAGCTCTCTTCGGATTTCAATTCCCTGAGATCGCTGTAGTTCTGGTTTGCTGCTGCTCTGTCGGCAGAACCCAGTTTAGACCAGATTTCATTGAGCTTTTTGACGTATCCCTTGTAATGTGTTTCAAAGTGGTACTCTATCTGCTGATCTGATATTCCGTCGAGTCCTTTGGGTTTCAGTTCGTTTCTCTCTTTCCAGTTGTCTGCCATTATTTCACCATTTCACCATTTCCTTAAGACTTAAAAATCTTATGAGAAATCTTTAAAAGTATGAACAACCATCAATTCTGCATGTGCCTTCCTGAAAATTCAGCTTGAAGTTTTTACGTTACATATAGATCAAATTACACAGCATATAGAATATGGAATGTTTGCAGAGAATTTTTAAGGAAATGCCTTGAGATCAAGACATTAAAAACTCGTCAATGGTCCTGATTCCACTGGTTCGCTCAGAATAGATTCTGGTCCTTGATGATCTTGCATTGCTCAACCATTCATCAAGGGGTTCATCCTCAATTGATCTGGCCCTGTGAATCTGTGAGGAACATTCAGAGCAGTAAATCCCACTATAGATCAGGTCCTGGCATATAATACAGTGATGCTTTGCTGCCATGATCGAGGTTAGAACAGGACAGTTAAAACTCTTTTGCTGGCATTTGTATGGATTATGCCCTGTATTTAAACAACAGTAATTCTTCTGGAGTTTGTTATTTATACCCGGGCACAAGCACTTTAATTCACACTTTACACAATATTAATCATCCCTGTACATGGTATCTGTATCAGAACCTCCTGTGAAGAATACGGACATGTCGCTGTATACGTCTTCCAGGCCGCTGAAGTCTCTGGCAGATACGGGGACTATTTTGGAGATCAGGTCCGCCTCCTTGAAAGATTTCAGGACTGAGATGAAGAAATCCTTCATCATTGGGGCTTTCTCATCCATAAGGGCGTCAGAAAGAATCTCCGGAGACTCCTCCCAGGATGAGATTCTCTGAATATCCTCCTCAGTAACCAGATCTGCCTTGTTCAGAACATATATCATTGGCCTGAAGAATCTGGACATCACGGAAGCGTAAAGCATTTTCTGCGAAATATAACCTGATGGTGACACAGAGAGAACAGCGTCCGAGATGAAGGCAAGCATTGACCTGTGTCCGCTGAGTTTCTCCACAAGCAATGGGGCACCTGGTCTGTATGTGAAAAGCTCCATCTGGCCCGGTGTATCAAATATCACATAGTAATCGTCCAGTTCCCTGAGTACGCCTGAAACAGGCTCAAGATTGTCAAGAAGCAGATCAGCGGCCACAATCTGGGCACCATTCGGTCCCAGGTTGTATTCAGACATTATCTGGGAGAGAGATATTGTCTCCCTTATGTCAACTTCCGCTTCATAGGGTATATATTCTGAACCGGGGTCCAGATTCACAACTGCAGCATCATACTCATTCGTGATAAGCCATTCCTTCAGGGCGCCACAGAAAGTTGATTTCCCGGTTCCAGCTGGTCCCGTTACAAAGAGTGAACCTATCAATTCTCCACCTCTTCCTCCATGTAGAAGTTAAGCTCCTCCCCCTTGAGAGGTTCTGTTGTGTTAAATGTACCTTTTATTGTATTCACAAGATTATCTATCCTTATCTTAAGGTACCATGGAATATTGAACTCTTCTGAAATTTTCACTGTTTCGTTCATGTATTTCATTATACTTCCTCTGTGTATTGTCAAGGTCAGACTCCTGTTTCCGCATTTCAGGCATTTACCTGATAGGGGAACACGCCTGTACTTTGAGTTGCATCTCGTGCATCTGAACTCCTGTGAAAAGAACTTCCGGAAATTGCCGTACATATCGGGAAGGAAATGAGAATTAAGGACTCTTGCTGCAACATCATCAGCATCAACAGCTCTTATTCTCCTGGCCAGCTTCAACTGACGTTCTATCTTTTCCTCCATGCTGTCTATGGTCTTGTAGGAGCATGTTGTCACACCCTGGTTTATATTAGAACAGGATGTTGAGAACCCGGTACCCATAATTGTGCCTGTGAGGCTGTATCTCTTCCCCATAGTCATCATCATCTCCTCCAGATCAACCGGAGATGCTCCAGACAGGGTTCTCTCATAGAACTCCAGCGGATAATCGCTCACAGTGTCAACATTCATTGCTTCCTTGTCAACCTCCTCCGGATTGAGCTGTACTGTCAGAACGAGGGGCGCATCCATGAGCCCTCCCCTTGTGGAGGGCAGGAATTTCTTTGAGAAATTAAGGAGCCCGTCCATGAGAAGCATTATGCTGTCCTCATCCCCGTCGCAGTTCCTCCTCTTTGCTGCGTGGTAAAAAGGATGTGCATAGCAGCCACTCACGTTGCTGAAACCTATAATCCTGCCAACAATTCCCCCGGAGGTGTGGGGTGCCAGGCCAATCACCAGATGACCTATGAGGTCCTCAGGTTTCTGACACATGTAAAACGGGGGCATTCCGTAATACCTTGTAAGGAGATCATCAACGAAAGATGCAACCTTCACCAGATATTCAGCAGACCTGTATGGAATGATGATATCCTGAGGAAGTATCTCATTCATTTCTGAATCATCGTAACCCAGAGATACAAAGACAGAAGGATCTATCATAAGTTCATCCTTCCTGAAATGGGTTATGGGAATATCTGACATATCGTATCTGCAGGTTCCGTCCTTGTTAATGGAAATATCATGAATGGCACGCAGAATACCCTTTTCGATAGGTTCGGCTGCCTTGGAGCTGGACATTAGCTTCTTAACTCCCTTGATCTCCAGCCTGTCAGGGATGTCAATACCCATCCTTTCTTCTGCTTTCTGCAGCAGGCCATGAAGATCGACACGGGACTTCTTCACATTTCCAGTTTCAATTGTTGGTGAGCCGCAATTTGGGCATATTGGCTGCGGGGAGT
>JAKAAJ010000030.1 GCA_021802365.1 Thermoplasmata archaeon
GATAATTGGTGCTATAGTTGCTGCTACCAGTGCATAAGATATGGATACATAGCCGTCCATGAGCCATCCTGACCACGCAGCAATGATTCTTGTCCACTGCTTTCCATCCATGCCTGCGATTTTCACAAAGCCGGATCATCAGCTAACATAATTCATTTTTCATGCATAGCATAAAACTGTGATTCCTGACATTTCCAGCAAACTTAGCAACTTGATGGAGAGCTTCTGAATCCTACAAAGTTCAGTGTCTTCCTTTGGCAAATATCCTTGAAAATGCACATACCTAAACAACCCCAGCCATTTCTTTAGTACACTGTAAATTCATAAATCGAAACAAATTGTGGAAAGGAGAATTACCGGCATTTTAGGTTGCCGTGTCAGTATGTTCAATCCTCTCACGTGAGAGATCCTTCATAAATATTATCATAACTGCTACAAAGAGTGTTGCAGACCCTATAATGAGAAAAAGAGACCTGACTGATAAAAATTCGATGATTGCACCTGCGAAAGTTCCAGAAAGAAAGGTTGCTGATAGAGCAAATGTGTTTAGCGCGCCCATTATCCTTGCCATCATTGAAGCGGGAATCTTCCTGAGAATTACTGTCTCTACAACTGAGTTGATTATACCAATTGAAAGACCTATGAAAAATACAAGCGCTGACAGAATCAGCACATTATCTATGTAAGCGAGGAAGAGAAAAAACACTCCTATCAGGGCCAAAAGTGGCATTACAATCGCTCCAAGAGTTCCTTTTATTAATGAACCGGGCAGAGAACCGGCTGCAATGCCCACGACAAGAGACACGAAGATAAGACTTAGGAAAAATGCAGGGATTTCAAGGATCTTCTCCACTGTGAATGTAAAGCCAACACCAATCATTGCAATTACAAAGTTCGCAAATATCATGATTACCATGAGCTGAATGAAGCTCCTGTTCTTTCTTATGAAACCGATGCCTTCCATCATGTCCTTTTTAACGCTCCATTTTTCAGGTTTTTGAGCAGTTACTGCGTTTTCCTTTATCAAAAGCACTGGAATGACCGAGCTTACGGAGATTAATGCAAGGAGAATTACTGCAAACATATATCCGAAGTAGAGGAGGATCCCGGATATGGCAAAGCCTATCCCTTCTGCAAGACTTGCCAGGCCATTATAGAATGATGAACCCTTCTGATACTGTTCTTCTTTGAGAAAGGACTTGGTCCATGCTGATCTGATGGAGTTCTGAATATCAGACATCATTCCTGTAATGATAACACAAGAATAGATCAGGAGAATTATCAATAAGTGGTGATGAGTAAGAAATGAGCCCAGGACTAGCATTAATGCTGCGGCCCTCATCAGACTTGAAGCTGTCATTAAACCCTTTTTTCTTCCTTTTCTATCTATAATTGCACCGAAGTAGAAACTGAAAATAAGTGGTAAGGTGTATAATCCATCAGCAAGGCCTGCTAAAAAAGCCGAATCAGTAATGGCAAGGGTAATCCAGATTATAGAAATGGAGAATGCTGTTGTTCCAGTTCTTGAAAGAGCCCCAGAAGCTACCAGGAGATAGAACCTCCTGCTGAATCCTGTCTGCTTTTCTTTTACATGTTCTAAATCCTTATACATATATGGACACTATACACGTAATCTTATTAGTGATATATATATTTGTATTTTATGAGTGAAAATGTTGAATATGGAAGAAAAAGATTGATAGAGTCATTCCGTAGCCAATCCAAACTTTCTATCATCATTGTATTGCTTCAGAACGGGAAAATGACAGCAACGCAGATGGCTAAAATAATTGGCACTTCACGTTCCAATATGTACCAGAGCCTGAAGGAGATGGTCGAGGATGGAATTCTGAGGAAGCCTGAAATTAAGGTTAAAAAGAACTATGTTGAAAAGTACTATTACCCAAACACGGAGCTTCTGGATGATTTTTCTCTTAAGCAGCAAGAAGAACTTCTGAATAAAAAATCCCCAGAAGAGCTCAGGGATTATCTGATATCAGGGATTAACAGTGAAATACTGAGATTGAAGATTATTGCCAGGCAAATAGAGATGAAGTCGGATGATGAACTTCGAAGAAGATTTGATTCGCTGTTCTTCGATCAGGTGCTGTTTTCAAATTCATGGCTTTCCAGAAAAACTTATGAATATATGGTCAAACGTATAAAAGAGATATTTGAGGAATATTATAAGAATCAGGAAACAGAGAAAAAACAGGAAGTAGGTGAGGAAAAGCACAACCTGATTCTCATTGGGATCCCTGAAATATGATTCAGGTGATTGCTCAAAGTATTTTCAGTTAGGTATTAATAGATCTATAAATTCTATATTCATGAAACATGGAAACGTGCTTTCTATTATAGTTATTTTTTTTGGTAGTGGTTTTGCTTCATCTTATTTCTTGGTCCTACCGAGCAGGTTTCAACTCCTCAGAATTTACCTCAGGATCTGAGTTATGGTTCAATGATAAGACCTGGAGACAACGTTTCCTCAGAACCCGAGGCAACTTTATCTTGCCTTACACTTTTCTCAACTCATATAGAATCTCAGAAAACTTTTCTTTCACATTACCTCCATCTTCAGCCAAGCAAGGGGAACATGCAATTGTTGGTGAATAGTAATATTCATGGCAATATTTCTAACGAATTAAAGGAAAATTCTGGAAAAAATTTACTGACGCCTTATTCATCTACTGACAGTTCTAGCAAGAATTCACAAATGTGGGCTGGTTACGCCGATGTATCAACTGGTTTCACTTCGGTGAAAGGTAGCTGGATTGTAGAGAAGGTTCCAATTGGATATGGTATTCCAAATCCGGGTGGATCACAGTGGATCGGGATAGGGGGTATGTATGGGGATGGTTATCTTATTCAAACAGGAACTAATTCGTTGGAAACACTATTTGGAACTGAGTATAATGCTTGGATAGAAACCGTTCCAGGAGGAACGCAGCCTCTTGCATTTCCTGTATCTCCGGGAGATGTGATGACAGCTTCTATACAGGAAATAAGCACTGGTAGCTGGCAGATCTCTATTTCAGACATAACACAGGGATGGAACTATGTATCTTCCCCAATTTCTTTTGAGCCAAATACCCAGACAGCTGAATGGAAAGAGGAGTGGCAAGGCAATTCTTTGGCAGATTTTGGTCAGGCCTTATTTGGCCCTTATTATACCCACCAGGCATATGACCTTGCCAATGGAAATCAGATAAACAACTATCCCTATTATATCATAAATATGTCAGGAAATTATGGCGAGGCAAATACTTCACCTCTGTTCCCTGATCCAATAGGTCACTATCAGCCCCCCTATTATGATAGCTTTACGGTAGATTGGGTGAGCAGCTCATGAAAATAGGTATTTCTCAATTGCCTTGTGGAAGTGATTTAAATGTCAGAAAGTGTGAATAAAGCAAAGTACGGCTGGATATTGCGTCCCCTAATTTTATCACTAGTAGCAATGGCAGTTTACATCTTCATCGGATCGATAATGGTGGCTCACCTTACTCTTAATGACCAGTTATTTGTTGCTAGTGGAGGTCTTTTTAACTCGCTTCTATTGGAGTTGATCACGCTTATTGCTTATCTCTTCTGGCTTACTTTAATTCTTGGCATATACATATTGTCAAGAGTTGAAAAAACTGGCTCGAAGATGAAAGTTGTCTTATTCCCTTTGGTTATATCAGTGGCAATAACGCTTGCTAGCATCGGGCTTTCTATATTAACTGGAGGGCCCTCCCAATACACAATCTTTATGGGCACCCCTTTCTGGTATTACAATGTAAATATTACAAGATTGGCCTTTCATATTTACACTACTGGAGCTTTTTACTCATATAGATTGATCTTTGACCTCTTATTTTGGTACTTGGTATTCATTGTTCTCTGGTGGGTTTACAGTCATGTAAAAACGAGAGCAGTTCCACTCTTTAAAACAGAGTGATTTTTACATTTTAGTAATTATAGCCCATCTCATGTTTCAACAACTGACAATTTTCATTATCTCCCTTGGCTTATTTCCCATTTAGATGTTCGATATTATCATGAGATTATATGCAATTGCCTTCAATCCAACTGCAGTATCATATGATCTGTTCCTGACATACCAGATGTTCTCTGTCCGCATGATCTCCTCAAGTATGGAGAATGTCCGCTCTATTTCCCACCTCAGGGAATACAATGAAGAATATTCCCTCCTGAGATCAATTCCAATTCTGAGGTTCACCGACAGACGGTCGGTAACAATGCCTCTCCTCTTATTGGTATCAATTACCGGAATGGAATGTGTATTCTCAAACACATAGTCATATATGTAAGAGGTATCATAAGATGAGTCTCCTAAGATATAGGAGAAATCTCTGACAGAATCTATCATGTCATGGGATACGCGGGAATCATGGATATTCCCTCTGGTAACAATCCATTCCATGATCAGGAGGGAATCAATGTCCAGTGTCATATGGCACTTCCTGCCATATGACCATCCTTTTGTTGTTTTAGACCATCCGCTATATGGATCTCTGTAATCTCATTGCATTGGAATATTTGCATGTGTGAATCATGAATGAATCAACAACTGCACACAGTGTGATAAAATATTCAGATCGAATGAGGAGAAAATACCTCAGCCTTGTAAGGAGGCTTGGAAGGAACAGGGCAATTGTTGCAATAGCCCCCATACTAATAGAGACCATACATACGATGTTGACACGGGGGACGGAATTCATTGACAGGATAGATGCACTTACAGTGAGTAAGATGGTAGCAATGAGATCAAGGGCTGTCAGGCCGTCAAAGGCAAGAGCAATAGAAGACCTCATGGATGATCTCATGAATTCCAGAAAAGAGAGGCGAAAAAGAATTGGCACTGAAGGAAATATAAATAATGGGGATGCAATCACATGAATGTCATAGAACTTTTTTCATAGAAGACATACTAATTTACAAGTTTAAATGTTTCAATTAAGGCTTGCATTGAGCTGCAAATCTCTTCTTTAAATATAACTATAATAGAGAACTGCTCATCTATAAATGTTTATAATTAGAAGCCCCATCAGAATACATGAAATACAGATATATAGGGGGAATGCAGGTTTCTCAGTTCGCACTTGGAACCTGGCACCTACCGCCATCTAGCAAGAAAGATGAACAAGGAATATTATATGTTGATGTTGAAAAGTCAAATAGAATCTTCAGGAAAGCACAGGATCTTGGCATCAATTTCTATGATACGGCAAACACTTATCATGGAACAATAAGTGAGACCCATCTTCATCCGGAACACTCTGGAAATGCTGAAAAGATACTGGGTGATTTTCTAAAAGGATATGAAAGAGAATCATATGTTGTTGCAACAAAGGTCCGGGCTGAAGTTGCAAGATTTCCAAATGGAGGGGGACTTTCCAGAAAGCATATTTCCTGGCAGATAAAACAGAGCCTGTCCAGGTTGAAGTTAGATTTTGTTGATCTGTATCAGATACACTGGCAGGATCCAAACACTCCAGCTGCTGAAACCATGGACATTTTAAATGATCTTGTTCACCGTGGAATTGTGCATTACCTTGGGACAAGTAATCACCCTCCAGAATCGACAATTGAAATGCTGAAAATTTCCAGGCAAAATGGTTGGGAATCTTTCCTATCAATGCAGGAATCTTATAACATCCTTGACAGGGAAGTTGAGGATCAGAAGGCCAGGATTGCGAAAGAAAACAAAATGGCTATTCTCGCCTATGTTCCACTGGCAGAAGGGATTCTCACAGGAAAGTATCTCAATGGCATTCCTTCAGACAGCAGAGCAGGCTATACAGAAGGCTTTCGAAAGAAAATAGAGTCAAGTATGACCCAGGTAAAGAGAATCTCAGAGATTGCCTCGGAAATGCATATTACACCGTCTCAGCTGGCACTTGCTTGGCTTCTGAAAAAACAGGAGGAGTTAGGAGTTAGTATAATACCTATACTTGGCGCCACCGATGAGAAACATCTTGAATCAAACATTGAAGCACTCAACATCAGGATACCTGAGGATACTTTTAAGCAAATTAATGAACTCAGGTAATGGCAGAAATTCGTTAATTTTTCCATTAATTTACTGGCTTGAATTCCTGGATTGTAGATTTCTGATTTAATTAAAAATGCCACTAATCGTGAATTAGGGACAACCAGATCAATTAAAAGGCCCATTATCCTGAACTGATTTAGAATACCGGCAGTCTTAGTTTAGAATTGATCTTTTTTAAATATTATTGCGGGTGCCGGGATTTGAACCCGGGTCATAGGCTTGGGAAGCCCATGTGATAACCCCTACACTACACCCGCCCGGTCTTCTTAGATAAAAAGGTTGTGTAAAATGTTTTGGTTGGTTAGTACCAACCCCTCAGTTTCATTGCGTCTGCGACTCTCTTTACTGATACAATATAGGCTCCTGTTCTGTTGTCAACGTTGTGTGATTTTGCAGTGAAGAGAACATCGTGTGTAGCCTGGTTCATTTTCAGCCTGAGCCTGTCGTAGACCTCCTGCTCAGTCCAATAATATCCACCCTGGTTCTGAACCCATTCAAAGTAGGATACTGTAACCCCACCAGAGTTTGCAAGGAAGTCTGGAAGAACCATGACTTGATTCTTGAAAAGTATCTCGTCAGCTTCAGGAGTGGTTGGACCGTTCGCCAGTTCAAGAATAATCTTAGCCTTGATTTTGGAGGCATTGTCTCCTCTTATCTGATTCTCAATTGCAGCCGGTATCAACACATCAACTGGAAGCTCCAGAAGCTCCTCGTTTGATATGTTCTTGGAGCCGGGGAAGTTTGCAACTGAACCTGTTTTTTTCTTGTGTTCCATCACCTTATCATAGTCAAGCCCGGACTCCAGATATATTCCACCTTTTGTATCAGATATGGCAACAACCTTTGACTTGAACATTTCCGCAACTAGCTTCATTGCGTACTGACCAGCATTTCCAAATCCCTGTATTGCAACTTTGACTTTTGAGAGGTCAAGCTGTATGGTCTTTGCCGCTTCCTCGAGAACGTACATTCCACCTCTTGCAGTTGCATCTCCTCTTCCAAGGGAACCTCCGTTTTCAAGAGGCTTGCCTGTGATAACACCTGGAGCAGAGTGGCGTGCAATTTTCTCATATTCATCCATCATCCATGCCATTATCTGAGGTGTTGTGTAAACATCGGGTGCCGGTACATCAATCTCAGGGCCTATAAAATCGTAAGCTGCCCTGACATATCCCCTGCTGAGTCTTTCCAGTTCGGCCTGGCTCATCTTCTTCGTATCGCAAATTACTCCACCCTTTCCTCCTCCAAGTGGAAGGTTCGTTATAGCCGTCTTCCAGGTCATCCACGCCGAAAGCGCCTTGACCGTGGAAAGAGTTTCATCTGGATGGAATCTGATTCCTCCCTTTGCTGGCCCTCTGGCATTATTGTATCTTACTCTGAAGCCTTGAAATACCTTTGTTTTTCCATCATCCATTTTTACTGGAATACTGAACTGAAAAATGTTCATTGGACTGCTCAGCAATTCCAGAGCCTGTCTGTCCAGTTTCATCACTTCAGCGGCCTTGTTAAGCTGCTTAAGAGCGATTTCGAAAGGATCCAAGTTTTCTGACATATTTTCTACCTTCTGTCCCAGTGGGACAAATAGGTATTACTAGGGATTAGATTAACTTTATATGATATGTTCTGACATGGATATTTTTAGACTGCGAACCCTTTTAAGCAGATATCTCTAATCTACCATTATGAATCATGCTACAAAAGATGGCCCCCACACTTCCAACACAGCGTTAATTCGGTTGGCAACGCTCACTGGAGCCATTGGGCCAATTATAGCCCTTATTCTTCTTGTGACTGACATTGTGATTTCCACATGGTTTAGCTGGTTTAGGAATGCGTTATCAGATCTGGGGGTGCACCAATACGGATACTTATTCAATTCCGCACTTATTATAGAGGGCGTTCTGAATATTATCTTTATTTACGTACTCCACAGATACTTCAATCTGAAATCATATATTAGTGTCATTCTCTTGATAGCTGGAATTAGTCTTGCAATGGTGGGGATATTCAATGAACATTTCGGAATTATCCACCTTGTCTTTGCACTCATCTACTTCATACTGTTTCCTTCCGGCATAATACTTTTTTCTATAACCGGAGTTGAAAAACGGAAATATGAATCTACCATGGGCATTACACTTTCTATAATCGGATTTGCATTTATAATTGTTGGAATACTTGAAGTATTCAAAGCAGTCAGTACACCACTAGCCCTTGGATTTTATGAATTTGTAGAGGCCATAGCACTTATCATCTGGTCAGCTGAGGTATCGATTTCCAGAACAATTGGCTTACCTGGAAGAGATTCCATACCTGCATGAATATTTATTTCATCAAATGATTCTTTTAAATATATTATTAAAAAAGGGCTTTCATTTTTATTAAGTGTTAATATACGCTATTAGATGCCTGCAAAATGGAACGATGAACTTGAGTCTGCATTCACAGTTAGTGCTCAGGGAATTATGGAAATTGGAAGATATCTCTATAACAGGGGCTGGCTTTATGCAACAAGCGGAAACCTCAGCTCTTTAATTTCTTCAGATCCAACAATTGTTGCCATAACAGAGAGTGGAACTTACAAGGGCAATCTAAAAACAGAAAATATAATTGCAATTGACGGTGAGATGAATGTCATTAATGGGACCGGTAAACCCAGCAGTGAGTCAGTTCTTCACCTTAAACTGGAGACTTCTGCAAAAGCAGGAGCAGTTCTTCACACACATTCGGTTTGGTCCAATGTAATTTCCTCATATTTCACGGAATCAGAAGGAATATACCTGAGTGGGTACGAGATGCTAAAAGCACTGAACGGTGTTAAGACTCACGAGCATGAAGAATTCCTCCCAATTATTGAAAACAGCCAGGATATGAATAAAGTGTCGTTGAATCTTGAGGATATTCTGAATGAGAAGCGGGGAATTCATGGATTCATACTTAGGAAACACGGGCTTTATACTTGGGGAAGTGACTTAAACGAAGCATTAAGGCACCTTGAAGCTCTGGAGTATCTGCTTGAAACTGAGGGGAGGTTGCTCAGCTTCAAAGATAAATAACTTAAAAGCATAATGATATTGAGGGTTTTGTATGGTAGTAGTGAATATACCTGACAGGGGCCGTGTAATAACGGACAGGGATGAAGCTGCAAAATACCTTGCTGGAATTGGAATTGAATATAATCACTGGGAATCCACATATGAACTTGAAGAGTCCTCCACTCAGGAGGAAATACTGGGAGCCTACAGAAGAGATATTGAGGAACTGAAAAAGAGAGGGGGCTACAACACTGCTGATGTTATAGATATGAAACCAAATACACCCAATCTTGATGGGATGCTAGCTAAGTTCAGCAGTGAACACTGGCATGATGAAGATGAAGTCAGGTTTACTCTTGAAGGGAGGGGGCTGTTTCATGTCCACCCTGAAAACGGTGATGTAACCGTAATTGAGGTCAGCAAGGGAGACCTTATAAGAATTCCAAAAAACACTCTGCACTGGTTCAATCTGTGCGGCGAAAAGAGGATACGCGCAATCAGGCTGTTTCAGAATATGTCCGGCTGGACTCCCTACTATTCCGGAAGCAGGCTGGATGGTAGGTATCAGCCGGTCTGTATGGGGCCATCGTATATTCCACAAAAGTAATAACGTGGTGAACCTTTAATGATACAGCCAAAGGCAGTTCTACTGGATATAGAAGGAACTACCACACCTAAGGATTTTGTTTACAGGAGATTATTTCCATATGCAAAGGAACACTTGAATGAGTTTCTAGATTCTCATTCTGACGATGCGGATGTGCAGAGATGTTTGAGAAAAATAATGGAAAATTATAGCCAGGCAAGACCCCCAGATAAAAATTCAGAACGGAAACTGATCAGAGATTACATTGTCTCACTCATAGATTCTGACAGCAAACTTACTGCCTTTAAGGAACTTGAGGCAATGATATGGAATGCGGGTTATGCAAATGGAGAGCTGAAGGGCGAGGTTTACCCGGATGTCCCGCCAGCAATTAGAAGATGGCACGATTCTGGTATAGTCGTTTGCATATACTCGTCTGGAAGCGTCCCTGCACAGAAAGCAATCTTTTCCACAACCCAGTATGGGGACCTCACAAGATACATTTTCTCCTATTTTGATACGAATGTTGGAGCAAAAAACGAACCGGATAGTTATGAGAGGATTTCTGGGCTCATAGGCGTAGAACCTGCCAGAATTGTTTTTGTCTCTGACAGTTTATCTGAACTTCAGGCAGCTGATACTTCAGGATTTATGACTTTTTTATCTGTAAGGCCAGGTATGGACAATATACCTAATGGAAAGTCCAAAGTCGTCAGGAACTTTTCAGAATTGGGTTTCTGACTTTTTAATCTATTTTTCCACGTCGCCTTAATTCTCAAGATTTAAATGCCAATCTCCTTCAAGACCTATTTTTTAATGATCGCTCCAGCGGAAAGAAAAGGATTAATTACAATTTAGATGATTCGCTTCCATAAGACTTTGTAGATGTGAATGACAATGCTGAAAATGACAATTTCATTAAAGAACCTCAAGGAAATAGCGGATCTGCTTAACACAGTTGTTACTGAAGCCAAGTTCAAGGTTACACCTGAAGGCCTCTCCGTGAAGGCTGTAGATCCTGCACATGTTGCAATGGTTTCCATGGATATCCCACGCGGAGCCTTTGTTGAATACTCAACCGATGGGGAGGAAGAACTGGCAATAGATGTTGAGAGAGTTAAATCTGTAATAAAGCTGGCTTCACCAAGTGATCTCGTTTCAATGAGCAGAGATGGTGGAAAGCTGAGGTTCGAAATCAGCACAATTGTAAAGAGCATATCCCTTCTGGACAATAATTCAGTTACTACTCCGAGGGTCCCGCAGATAAATTCTGAGAGTTATGTGGTTGTATCAAAGAGCAACCTTGAGCGAGGGCTGAAGGCGGCAGAAGATGTATCAGATTCCATAAGGCTTACACTTAACGGCCAGGAACTGCGTGCAAGATCGGTATCAGATTCCGAGGAATCAGAGATGATTCTTCCAAAAGAAATGCTGAAGGAGATCAAATGCTCACAGACAATAAAGAGTTCTTACCCCCTTGAATACCTTCTTAAGCTCGTCAAGTCCCTATCAAGTGCCGAGGATATAAAATTGAGCTTCAAGGATGACTATCCTCTCACAATTGAGTTCAAGTTTGGTCAGTCCAAAGAATCAGAATCCATTTCCGGGAATTTCCTTCTTGCACCCAGAATGGAACAGTAAATTTTTTCCAAAAACTTTTACATCATTAATGCCCCGGTATCTTCACTACCATTTCGGATAATTTCACTTTCTGTCACGAGTGGGGATAAATAATGAATTCATCTTCAGGAAAAATTTTCGGTTAATGATAACAATATTAAACGGGCGGGGAGGGATTCGGACCCCCGACCTGCAGCTTAGGAGGCTGCTGCCATATCCTGACTAGGCCACCCGCCCTTTTGTGAGGGATTGTATCCTTCTTTAAGTTTTTTCGCTGAATTTTTTGAACACAGTCATTCTTTTCTTTAGCAATTACGAATAAATTATTAAGTCAGGTTTTTAAAAAAAGTGTTAAATCGACTCTTACAATAAAGTACTCATATGAAGATGACAATAGACGGCTGGGGAAATAATTTGAGATTTTCCTCTGCCCACTTTATCCCCGATCTGGGAAAATGCTCCAGGCTTCATGGCCATGACTATGCTGTTTCCATAGAATTAGAAGGTGATTTAAAAAATGGAATACTGATAGATTATGGCGATGTCAAGAGGATAGCAAGAAAGATTCTTGAACAGTACGATCACAGGGTTCTTATCCCCACACGCGGAACGCTCTCAGTTGCCAATGTACAGTCTAATCAAGTATCAGTTGAGTACAGTGGCAAGACCATGAGTTTCTTCAGGGAGGATGTCTGTTTTATCGATACTGATGTTTCTTCCAGTGAGAACCTGGCTTCATTGATTTCCTTCCAGTTAAAGAAGGAACTAAGTGCTTATGAAAATCTGAGGTCACTTTCTCTAACAGTCTATGAGGGCCCTTCTCAGGGATCATCCTTCCAAGTGAACTTAAAATGAATAAAAATGGGGTTATTCTATTGTCAGGTGGCCTGGATTCGGCTACGGTTCTTGCATATGCCATTGATAGGGGATTTCAGTTAACCGGACTCACCTTCAACTATGGGCAACGCCATTCCAGGGAGAACAAGTCCGCAAGAGCGATAGCTTCCAGGTATGGCATCGATCTGAGGGAGGCAAGGATCAACCTCTCCGATCTTATAGAGAGCTCACTGACAGGGTACGGTAATGTTGAACACCGGAATCTTGCGGATATCGAGAGCAGAGTTCCAAATACCTATGTCCCAGCCAGGAATATCATAATGATCTCTATCGCTGCAGGTCTCTGTCAGACCATAGACGCAGGGACGATTTTCATTGGGGCAAATGCTCTTGACTATTCCGGATATCCTGATTGCAGACCTGGCTTTTTCAGTGCTATGGAGGAAGCCATAAATATTGGAACTGGAACAGGAGGCAAAACCAGGATAAGAATAGCGGTCCCTCTGCAGTATCTTAAAAAATCTGAGATAATAAAAATGGGAATTAAGCTGAATGTTCCTTATGAGCTTACATGGTCATGCTACGAAGGTAAAGAAGAGGCATGCGGCGTATGTGATTCATGCCAGCTTCGCCTCCGTGGTTTTATGGATGCAGGAATTCCTGATCCTATAAAATACTCAAAATTTCCTGAATTTTATAAAAATTAATAGGATGGAAAATTTACTTGGACAGAAATTCATCTACTTTTTTACAATTTCCCTTTACTGAATCAACCGTCTTTTTCCAGAGTTCCAGTTCCTCACTGTTGAAATCTATGTCCATGATCTGCTCTACACCATTGGAACCAATCTTTATTGGGACCCCTATAAAGATTCCCTCGGCACCGTAATGCTTTGCATGGGATCCGGAAAGGTACGCTGCGCATGGAATAATTCGCATTTTGTCGCGCACAATAGATT
>JAKAAJ010000092.1 GCA_021802365.1 Thermoplasmata archaeon
TCCACACCGGGTACGCCACGATGAACATGCCCTTCAAGCTTTGATGATATTTTCCTGAAGCCGCTCAGATATTCCTCCGGGAAAAACCCCCTTATGGCTAAGGTAGCATAAAGCCCAGGAGAAGCATGCCCCTTGCTCAGTACAAGCCTGTCCCTATCCGGATCATCAGGCTTCAATGGATCAATGTTCATCTCACGGAAATAAAGAACCGTGAGAATGTCTGTAATACTGAGAGAGCCACCAGGATGACCGCTCTTGGCGGAATATACCATCTCTATGACTCTCTTCCTTATCTGTGCAGATATTCCCTTCAGATCACTGACACTGATTTGTTCCATCTTGATTTCTCCATTAAAGTCAGGGCAAAGAGTCCTGACATTCCCTGAATCCCCATGTGGTTTAAATTAATTTTTTAACCGGAGAAGCTAATTACGTGACTGTGTCTATATCGTCCCCGCTCTTCCTCTCCGATTCTACACTTCTGTATGGGTTAGGAAGGCCAGTGGCAACTATGAGTATTTCCACTGTACCGTCATACTTCTGATCCACTGTGGCACCCCAGATAATCCTTGCATGTTTGCCAACCTTCTGTCTTATCATCTCAACAGCACTGCTGGCTTCCTCCAGTTGAAGGTCTCTCCCCCCTGTCACATTGATTATTACGCCAGTAGCGCCGGATAGATCAAGATCGAGAAAAGGAGAGTTTATGGCCTTTTCCACTGCCTTCTCAATTCTCTCTCCTGCCTCCTCATCGGACATTCCCATACCAATCATGGCAAGGCCGGAATTCTTCATCACTGTCCTCAGATCATTGAAGTCCAGATTGATAAGGCCGGGTTTCGTAACGAGATCTGATATTCCGGTGATGGATTTCACTATGATTTCATCTGCAAAACGGAATGCCTTCTCCAGAGGAAGATCAGGAACAAGTTCCAGAAGTTTATCATTCGGTATAATTATGACACTATCGGAGTTTCTAAGAAGCCTGGAAAGCCCGTACTCTGCATTTTCCATCCTCTTTCTCCCTTCAGATTTGAATGGAAGCGTCACAACAGATATGGAAAGGACGTTGCTGTCCCTTGCCCTTGATGCTATGTATGGTGCCGCACCGGTACCTGTGCCACCGCCAAGTCCTGCGGTAATGAACACTATATTTGTGCCGGACAGATACTTCATAATATCCCGGTCAGATTCCTTTGCAGACTGCTCACCCACTTTTGGCTCCGCTCCGGAGCCAAGTCCCCTGGTCAGGTTCTTTCCCAGAAGGATCTTATGGTTGGCCTTTATTTTGAGGAGATGCTTTGCGTCTGTATTGCATGCAATAAGTGTGGAACCGTTTATGCCCTCCTTCATCAATCTGTTTATTGTGTTGGATCCTGCGCCACCAGCCCCGAATATATTTATCTTAACCCTGAGCTTTTCAAGGTAGTCTTTCAGCTCCTCTTCGGAAGTTGCAAAGTCATCCTCCTCTTCGTCAAAAGTGATATCACTCATCTCCTGCATTGGTAAACCCTTCAAGATAAATAGATTTTGCAGAATCTGTGAAACAGATTTATCTGGTAAGCCATTTCGTGGTCTTCCAGAATGTTAGCAGCCCGTAGATCATAGTAACAAAAAGTATTCCAGAAGCTAAAGCGCCGTATCCGAGGGTTCTGAGTCTCTCTTTCTTTATGTTGCTTATCACTGTTCCCAGAAAGATGAGTGAACCGACGTCACTGCCCATTCCAAAGGATATTTTTCCATAGAGGATTGAAGAGAGTTCACCCTTATTCAGAAGAAATACCCCCCTGATAATGTCAAGAAGGAATTCCGGCCCGGAGAGGTTTGAGAAGAAGGCGTAAACCCTTATGAGAATCAGGGCAAGCGCAATTAATGGCAGCATGTATGAGTATATGAGCTCAAATGAATAGAATTTCCCGGCCTTGAAAACGTTTCCAGTCTTCAGCTCCCTGCCAAACCTTATCCATTCTGACCTGGACCACCTTATGTTCTGAAGGAAGAACTTCTTCATGGTCTTCTGGGGATGAGTTATCACCCTTACATCATAATCCTTTACAAGCTTGTATCCACTCTGAATTGTATGCATTGCAAGCTGCCAGTCCTCCCCAAGCATTGTGTGCTTTCCTGCAACCTTAAGATTTGCAAATTCCCCGGAAAGGATGAATGGCTTTATTACGTCAGTACGATACATTATACATGCACCATCGAGGTGCAATACCGCATTGTGGACTGACATGGCCCTGTAAACCACTTCTCTTGACCTTTCTATGAACTCAGCGCCATAGGCCTGAGGCTGACCTGTGTTCTTAACAACGAGATTGGGTCCCACGCCTCCCACTTCCGGCCTGAAGTTTGATGCCATGGCCACTGCCGCCCCATCTGGAAGTACAGTGTCGCTGTCAATGAGAAGGGTGAACTTTGTTGAAACCTCCTGCATTCCTCTCTCAATTGCCTTTTTCTGTCCTCCCCTTGTCTCCTTGAAAATAAATTTTGCTCCATGCTTTTCAGCA
>JAKAAJ010000031.1 GCA_021802365.1 Thermoplasmata archaeon
TTCCTGCTTTATGTCCCCCAGTACTTCTCTCTCTATTTCTCCCATTGATCCGGCAGAAAATGCTGTCCTGTATCCGAAAAGTTTAATCACAGGTCTCATCCGGTCAGCAGCAATCTCTGATCTGATCTGCCCCATATTGAAGCTGTTCACAACAACCTCCTTTCCGGATCTGTTAAAGAGGCGATCCACCTCCACAACAGTGTCCCCTTCAACAATTCCGTTCAATGATCCTAAAAATTCAATCCTCTTTGCAAGCATTCTGTTGAAAAGGTAGGACTGGAATGCATGGATGAAAAGCATCCTCAGGTTTCTGGGGAAAACATCAAATGCACCGTCAATCCTGCCCTTCTCTGCAATATATCCAAGAAGGGACCTTTCAAAGTTAAGGTGGAGAGGATATTCCCTGAGGGCTCTTCTGGCATCCATTGTCTCATGAAAATTCACCCTGTAGTCTTCAGTATCAAAGAGGGGATCATAGAGATAGAGTAAAACAGCGTCCTCATACCTCCCTCTGACAATTAGCTCTCCTATCCTGTGTGTGTTAACCCTGACACTTCCAAATCTCTGAATGCCAAAATAGTTTGGAAATCCTCCAATCTGCTCCATTTTTTCCAAAGATAACAGGACAGAACGTGAATCAATATCGGGGCCAAGCCCCACAATAAAACGGTTTCCTTCAAGCATTCCAAGCTCAAGTTTTCTGTTGCTCCTGAATACCATGTCTATAGTAACGTCCTGTATCACTACCTGTGAAAGGTCAAATTCTCCATCTATGGAGAAGAACTGCTTTGTTATTCCCCTCTTATCCTTTGTTCCAGCATAGCTGATCCTCTCCTTGCTGATCCCAAGTTTCCTGGCAAGATATGATACAAACCTGTTGGTGTCCCAGTTTTTCAGAACCGCGCTGAAAACAGTATACCTTCCATATCTGTCCTCCGGAATCATAGAAGGAATCTCCTCAACAATGAAATCTTCAGCTCTTGCCTTTAAAATACCTTTCTGGCGATATTCGCCAAGCAGAGGTTCACCCATTCCTGTCAGTTCGTCAATATTCATCATATCCCTTTCAGGTACCTGCCACATGATGTGGTGGTGAAATAATAAAGTGAGCAGCACAATCCCATTGAAAAGAGTGTTTACAATGAATTTGCTCTTTTAAATACATTTATTTATTGATTTAGCCTTACCTTCCAATGTTTAAAGAAAAATTTCAGTCCATAAGGGAGGGACTCACATATGACGATGTTCTGCTCGTCCCCTCAAGGACTGCCGTTGAACCAAAAGAGATTGATGTCAGTTCCAGGGTTTCAAGGCATATTCAGGTAAAAATTCCACTTCTCAGTTCTCCAATGGACACTGTAACTGAGGCTCAGATGGCCATATCAATGGCAAGAGCAGGAGCAATAGGGGTCATACACAGAAATCTAACAGTGAACCAGCAGGCCATGATGGTAAGAAATGTGAAACGCGAGGAGTCCATAATCATAAGGAATGTTCACACCGTCTCTCCGGACACCACGATCCAGGAAGTCAGAAACATAATGGGAACAAAAAAGATAGGTGGTCTGCCCGTCCTGGAAGGGGATAAACTTGTCGGTATCGTAACAAAAAGAGATCTGGAATTTGCAGGAAAGCAGGTTAAGAACGTCGGGGACGTCATGGTACGGAAAGTCATCTCAGCAAGGGACAACATTAAGATAGACGAAGCGGTTGAAATTCTCTACAAGAACCGCATTGAGAAACTCCCTCTGGTTGACTCCAAGGGGCGTGTTGTTGGCCTTATAACTGCGAAGGATATTGCCACAAGGCAGAAATTTCCAACTGCCTCCAGGGACGAGGAGGGGCAGCTTCTCGTAGGGGCTGCAGTTGGTCCATTTGATATTGAGAGGGCAGTGACGCTGGAGAAGGAGGGTGCAAATCTTATTGTTGTGGATACAGCACATGCCCATAACCAGAATGTTATGAACTCTATCAAAAAGATGAGAAAAGAGGTATCTGTGGATATCATGGCCGGAAACATAGCCACTGCAGAGGCTGCCCAGGACCTGATATCTCTGGATGTCGATGCATTGAGGGTTGGAATCGGGCCCGGATCCATTTGTACGACAAGGATCATAGCAGGAATCGGTGTTCCACAGATAACAGCGATCTCAGATACGGCAGAGGTGGCATCTGAGCATGGTGTTCCGGTGGTTGCCGATGGAGGAATAAGGTTCTCCGGGGACATCGTGAAAGCTTTCGGGGCAGGAGCAAGTTCGGTTATGCTTGGTTCTCTTTTCGCTGGCACTGATGAAAGTCCCGGAAATGAGATCATAATCAGTGGAAGGAAGTATAAGGCATACAGGGGAATGGGGTCAATCGGTGCCATCCAGACAGGCTTGTCTGACAGATACGGAAAGGTAGGAAGCTCAAAGTTTGTTGCGGAAGGTGTGGAGGGTGCCGTTCCTTACAGGGGAAAAGTTGATGAGGTCATTTATCAGCTTATTGGAGGGCTCCGCTCTGGAATGGGCTATGTAGGGGCAAAGAATATTGAGGATCTGAGGAAAAATTCCAGATTTGTCAGAATAACCGGCAACGGGCTCAGGGAAAGCCATCCTCATGACATAAGGATAACTGCAGAGCCTCCCAATTACCAGCTCTACAACTATTCTTAATCCTCATCATATTTCATCTGGGTCATATGGAATACTATTTATTTCCAAATTTCCATCCTGAGGCAGGATGAAGAAATTTTTACCGGTACTTCTGTTAACCATTGCATTTATGGTATCAGCATTACCCGTTTCCCATGCATCTGCAACTACTGTGAATATTGACACATCAACAGACATGGCATCGGTGAATACAGTAGTGAATTCAACACTGAATATAACAGGGAGTTCCACTGTGCTTTCAGCGCTGGCAGTTTCAAACCAGTCCATCACATTCTCAGTGACAGGAAATTCCACCACTGATGCAGAAATAGGAAGCTCAATAGCTGCGCTCCAGTCAGGTCTTACAGTAAGCAATCTTACTCTGAGCTTCAATGAGACATCTGTTGATGATGCCGCACACGGGTTAATTCAGATATTATATTCAACGAGCCTTTCCATGGATTTGAAAGGGATGGTAAGGGATAACACTATAAACGTGACCTGGAGATCCTTTGATTTCAGAGGGAACATCACAGATAAAGGCCATAATGCAAACTCAATAGGCAGTTTTGGCGTATACTTCCACACAGAGCCTAATTTCCTGAATTTCTCCGCTTTTTCCAGGTCTCTGCAAAACTGGACCCGGTCATATATAGCCTCCTCTAACGTGACAGAATATGCCATGTCTTCCAGCACAAACTACAACTCCTCAGCAGATCTTGGACTTTTCAATGTAAGTCTTCATATCGACCCTCAATACGTCATTAAAGCACCGGGCTATGACAGCGCCTCAAATAATTCCATAACTATGGGCAATCCTCCTCCACAGAAAAGCGATCTCTATTACGGAGTTGCAGCAGTTCTTGTTATAATGGCTATGGTCATTTACTATTATACCAGGTTCAGGCGCCGCTGATATGCCTGATCCTGTAATTTTTTTCAATCTCCCCTGAATCCATCCTTCTGACATCATCCACAAATTCTCTGAGTCTGGAAAAATTATCCTTGAAGCGTTCATATCTTTTCGGGTTCCTCAGAATGGCCGCAGGATGGTATTGAGGTGCAATGAAGATATTTCCTAATGAGAAAATGATGCCCTCAACTTCAGATATGGGTCCGAAGTCAATTCCAAGAAC
The DNA here is from genome assembly GCA_021802365.1 of Thermoplasmata archaeon. The sequence continues at coordinate 3,770 of JAKAAJ010000031.1, forward strand.
ACTCCTCAGAGATCTTAGGGGTGAGTTTCCCATGGGGACCAGAATCTGCGGGTTGAGAATACTGATCTCGGACCTCAGAAAATTGCTGCATTTTCTGATCTCTGAGATTCTCGGGCTCTTCCCGATCTTTGGCCTGCAGCGGACTGCATTTGAAATGTATACTGTGTTGATGTCCAGACCTGCCATTCCCATGACCTCCCTTAGGAGCCTGCCACTTCTCCCGACAAATGGAATTCCGGTCTCATCCTCCCTTGCCCCCGGGGCCTCACCTATGATCATAAGCTGAGGTTTTGGGTCTCCAGTTCCGCAAACGGCTCTCCTGCGGGAGAAAAAGAGGTCACATCTCTTGCAGGACTGAATTTCTCTGTTGAGCTCCTGAAGGGGATCCATTGCATCTACTATTCCATCTGTTTATTTACTACTTTTGCTCCTCCGCTCCCTGTCCTGCCGAAAGAAGATAAGAAGATACCTGCGCTGATCATGGCAAAACCTGCATAGGTGAAGACTGTGCTTACCTCATGGAGAAGAATGAGGCTGAAAATTATGGATAGAGCCGGAACCAGGAAAAAGAATGATGATATTTCCGAAACTGGATATTTCCGTATAAGGTAGAGGAATATTGCATATGCAATCGCGGTCCCTATTGAACCCATGAATATTGCAATGAGAAGAAACTGTATGGTCAGGCCATGGACAGTAAAGTTTCCCGGGGCCAGAGAGAACAGTGCAAGAAATGGCAGTGCATAGACAAACTGTATGGTGTTCACGCTTCTGCTGTCCTGGTTCGCAAAATATTTCTTGAAAACTATTGTGGCAGATGCCCAGGATATTGCGGCGAGGAGAAGCAGGAACAGGCCTATTCCCGGTTTTATTATAAGGTGGTCAACAAAAACAACTATTAGTCCAGCAAAGCCGAGAACTGTTCCGGCAATTTTCAGATTTGAAACTTTCTCCCCCAGAAAAATAACAGAGAACACCATTGTCAGGACAGGGAAAGTGTAAATTATTATGGAGCTGAGAGCAGAAGTTTCGGTGCTCTCCCCCAGGAGCCAGAATGACATGAAGGCAACTATATTCATGAATCCGTACACAAGGAGAATGAGGTTTTCCCTTTTCCCGGAAGGCCATTTAAGGTTTCTCCCGAATATTGCAAGGGCAAATATCAGTGCGAATATGATTCTGAACAGCACAACACCCTCGGGGCCTTCATAAAGAAGGGCAAATTTGACGAACGGGTAATTCAAAGCCCAGGCTGATGCCATAACAAGAAAAAGCATAGCGTCCCCGTATCTGTTCACGCCTGCTGAATGCATTTATCCTATTTCTGCTTATTTTCAATCAGGGAATAAAAGGTGGTTGAACATTCAAAGTAAAGGGCAGAGATCACCGGCGGCTACAATAAAATATTATCCAAGGCTACATTTTTGTAGATATGCCTGCTGATCTTTTCACCGATCGATTCAGGATTCTTCAGTATTTCCAGTCTCATGGAATCCTGGTCTCTCCCGCTGCACTGGACATTATCCTAAAGAAAAGCATGGGCACAATGATTCCACGTATGGTATCTGATGAGATTGTCTCTGCAGGTTATCTGAGCGAGGAGGATGTCAGAAAGCTGCTCAGGGGGGACAGAAAACCAATTCCAGCGAACTTTGAGATCAGCCTTCCGGACATAAAGGTGAACAGTTCTGTGGAGGATTTCCGGGCAATGTTCGCTAACAGGTTTGAAAAACTTTCCAGAATGGTCTCTCTTTCTGGAACCATGAGGGGTTCTGTTGACATCAGGACTGCCAAAAAGCTTCAGGGAGAGGCAAAGATAGTTGGAATGATATCATCAGTTGATACTACAAAGAATGGGCACAAAAGACTGGTTCTGGAAGACATGGATGACTCAATCCAGGGAATAATCATGAGGGACAGGGGTCCGGCAAACGAATTGCTGCTTCAGGATGAGGTAATTGGCATCGTCGGTTCAATAAGCCACGGAAAGGGTGATCCGGTGATCTTTGTGAATGAGATCATAAGGCCGGATATACCTTACAGGGTTATTGATGACCGAGGAAAGGAACCTTCTCTGGTTGGTTCAATCTCTGACATACATGTCGGGTCTAAAACTTTCAGGAAAGAGGATTTCAGAAGAATGATAAAATGGATCGAATCCTCAGAGGGGGAGGCTCAGAATCTTCACTACCTCATCCTTAGCGGCGATGTCATAGACGGTATAGGGGTGTATCCGGGGCAGGAGAACGATCTTGAACTTGTCAATCCGATGGAGCAGTATGAGCTCCTCGGTGAGATGCTTCAGGGTCTTCCAGATGACATACAGACATTCATAATGCCCGGCAATCATGACACAGTCAGGCTGGCTGAACCACAGCCGGAATTCAGCGGAAAGATAAAGGAGATCCTCCCAAAGAATGCATTCATGCTACCTAACCCTTATAATCTGGTTCTGGAGAACAGGAACGTTCTCATATATCATGGCATGTCCCTGAATGATATGGTGGAACTGGTTCCGGGGGCGAATTTCACCACAATCGGCAAGGCCATCGACGAGATTCTGAAGAGACGGCATCTTTCTCCAAAATATGGGGGGAAGACACCTCTTATACCATCGCCGGTGGATTACCATGTCATAGAGAAGGTTCCTGACATATTCATAACGGGCCATATACATTCCCATTATATGGGAAACTACAAGGGAGTAAGATACGTGAACTCTTCCACCTGGCAGTCCCAGACAGAATATCAGAGAATGATGAACTTTGCTCCGAATCCATCAATCCTTTCAATGTTTGATCTCAATTCGCAGTCAACATTCATTGAAAAATTTGAAGCCAAGTCCTAGAGAGTGCGGCGTATAACCTCTTCCAGCTCGTTCCTGAACGTGCTGAAAAATTCGGATATTGCCTCATCCTTTATGTCCTTCGGAGCTGAGGCAAGACCAATTTCAGCGATGAATTTCGCCATTCTGACCATTGAGTCATATTCCTTTGTTTTTCCTTCAAGATATTTTTCAAGCACGTTTACAAGCTGGTTCTTCAGCCCGGGAGTTTCATTGATCTTTTTCTTAAGGTATTCCTTTATCAGATCCTTCATGAGGTCTCGAAGTGCCTCAAAGAAAAGTTCCTCCGAGGGTAGCCCCTTAAGGAAATTACCGAGATATTTTTCAGTCTCCTCGCTCACAGTATCAATAGTGGTATTGGATAAATAAAGATTTAGAAGAACCAGTATCTGGCATTTTGAATAATTCAATTCAGGTTCATTGAAAATTATTTTCACAATGAAGAGTTTCTCTAAGCTTAAATACCAGTGACAGAATGTGATCTGATGGGTACATTTGAGAGTGTGGTGATGAGAAGTTTATGGCGAATTGCCAAGGGCATAACAGGCGAGAAGATTCCTATGCTCGCCGGGCACAAGCTTCTCTACACATGCAATCTTCGATGCCATATGTGTCCATTCTGGAGAAGGCCGGATGAAACCCTCCTCACGCTGGACGAGGAAAAAAAGATGATGGATTCACTGGCGGATTTTGGCGTTTCCTTCATGGGTTTTGAAGGTGGTGAGCCATTTCTGAGAAGAGATCTGCCGGAAATTCTATCATATTCACATACGAAGTTCTACACTTCACTTGTCAGCAACGGATGGGCTCTGAAGGAGAAGATATCACAGGTGAAGGACAGCCTTGATCACCTGTTTGTGTCCATAGACGGAATAGGTCAGACACATGACCGGCTGAGGGGAATGGAAGGTTCCTATGCCAGAGCAGTACAGGGAATTGAAGCTGCGAGCAGATATGTTCCAGTATCGCTGAGCAGCACAATCACATCGGAGAACTGCCATGAGGTCAGGCAGATAGTTGATCTTGCCTCTGATCTGGGTGTGACTGTCTCATTTCAGGTTGCATATGACTATTCCACCGCGGACAGGATGTCACCAAACGCTCAGAAACTTAAATCAGCCATTGAGGAGCTTCTGGAAATGAAAAGGAGAGGTGCCCCCATAGTTGAATCCCATGAATATTTCGAGGCAGTGATAAATTCCTGGTATAAGGGCATCCCATGGAGATGTAAACCATGGCTCACTCTCAACATTGATCCTCAGGGAAAAGTGGTTCTGCCATGTTATGTTCTCAATGAATACACTGGAAGCGGAAAAGTATGGGAGATGGACCTCAGAAAGGCATGGAATTCTGTGGACTGGAAGACATACGAAAGCTGCAACAAATGTGCTCTTTCATGTTATCTGGAACCATCACTATTTAACTGGTCAAATGCAGGTATGGTCAAGGAGAGGATTATTGACAATATGCTTTCATACTTCAGTTCCTAAATGTTTATTTTAAGAAATATTCACGCATTCACATATTAATCATAAACCTTATATTTGTAAAATTATTTTTTATTCATGGCACAGATAGTTCTAACTGCTGACAGAGGTTCATTCACTGAATATGCTGGTGTTTCAACTCTTGGATACGTTGCCTGCATGCCATCCAGGATAGTTCCAAGGATCATGATGGATACTCTTTTCACACCTCCAGCTGCCCACCACAGAAGCGGGGAGACAATCAGGGCACCATATGCACTCAGGAAGGTTGAGTCCATAATTTACAACAGTGGGTTCAAAGATATTGTTGTTGCCCCTCCGGAAATGCTTGAGAGAGTAGTAGGCCCTGAAACAAAACTTGTAGGAATAACAGTGCATGATCCTCTCGGACTGAGCCCGGTGGCATTCAAACTCACAATGCTTTTCGGTGGAGGTCCCAGCTGGACCGCGGACTTCTTTTCTGAATTATCTGACCGTATAGGAAAACTGAAAAAGAGATACAATTTCAAGGTATTCGCAGGTGGGCCGGCAACATGGCAGCTGGCAATGGAAAGGCCGGAATGGCTAGATTCAATATTCTATGGTGAAGCTGAGATTGATCTTCCAGATCTTGTCAGAAAGGCAATGGATGGGGAACCCCTTCCTAAGGAGATGAAGGGTCGTGACCCTAAGGTAGATCAGATCCCCACCATCATAAAGCCATCAAGATTCGGCGAAGTTCAGGTTACAAGGGGATGTCCACGTGGATGCCAGTTCTGCTCCATAACCCCGGAAACATACAGAAGCATTCCAATTGAGGATATCCTGAGAGAGGTCCGCCTCAATATAGACAGTGGTTACAGGAATGTGGAGCTTCTGACTGATGATATACTTCTTTATGGTTCAAAGAGGCTGTCCACAAATCATGAAGCAGTGGTGTCTCTGTTTGATCAGGTAAAGAAGGCAGGAGCAGAGCAGATATATTTCCCGCACATCTCTTCTCCAGCTGTTCTTGACAGCCCCAGGACGGTAATGGAGCTGTCAGAGATAGCGGAGTACCACAAATACAGGGCAGAAGCTCCTGTAGTTGGTCTGGAGAACGGAAGCGAGAGAATCATATCAAAATACATGAGAGGAAAACCCTTCCCCTACAGGCCTGAGGACTGGAAGAATGTGATTATTGAGTCAACAGGCATAATGAATGACGCTTTCATCACTCCATGTTATACAATGACCATTGGTTTTTCAGACGAGACCAATGAGGATGTTGAAAAGAGCATAAACATGGTAAATGACATATTCGACAGCGGTGCAAGAGCCTGGGTATTCCCCCTCGCGGTTATCCCCATGGGATCATCCCGAATCAGGCACAATCCATTCCCCCTGCTTGAAAAATTGCCAACAAAGTACTGGGAACTTCTCTACATAAGCTGGAGAAATGATCTTCAGGTGACCAGGAGAATGCTCCCTGAAATGACGAAGAGGATGGGAAGCGGTGTTACAAGGTTCATTGTAAACATGGTTATGGACAGGACTTTCAGCCACATTGAGGATGTATTCAGGGAACTGATGGAAACCAACGGCAGGAAAGCATACGACTACAGCAATGTTGATCTGAACAGCGTCACAGGTATACTGAGGACAATGTACTGGCTTGGTCTGACCGCATTCATGCCAGGAACAGCAAAGAGCCAGAATGGAGATGCGCCAGTTTCATCCTGACCTTTGATCCGGAAACAATACAGTATGGCAACAAATTTTTATCCATTTACTGCTTATCTTAATATTGCCGGAAATAAAAGTTGACAGTGTATTTCTCTCGTATGAAACCAACAGCGTACTGAAGGGATTATCCCTTCACCTGAAGGATGGTGAGAAAGTATCCATAATTGGTGCAAACGGTGCAGGGAAGACAACTACCCTGAAGATTGTTGCCGGTATTCTGCGCCCAGATTCCGGTTCAGTCTCAATTGAAGGGATCTCACCGGAGGATGAAAGGTCTAAGGCCATAACCGGCTACCTTCCTGAGGATGCATCCCCCTATGGAATGTTATCAGTTTACGAAAATGTATATTATGCAGCGAGCCTCCGGGGACTGGACAATGCAAGGGACAGGGCAAATGCCATCATGGAGGAATTCGGGATCAGAGGATATTCAGCAATAGCGGCGAACAAGCTTTCAAGGGGGAACAGGCAGAGGCTTTCACTCGCTATGACATTCGTGCACAGTCCAAAACTTCTGATTATGGATGAGCCACTGAACTATCTGGACATTCCAACGCAGGAGAAGGTGATAAAGATGGTCAGAAAGGCAGATGCCACTGTTCTTGTTTCAACACATGTCATTTCAACAGCCAATAGCCTTACTGACAGGATAGCGATCCTGAATGACGGAAGGATCACCTGGGTAGGCACTGTAGATGAGGTTATGTCCTCCGCATCAGATGGTGAGAGACTGGAGCAGAAGATTGCAAGGATGATGGAACAATGAGCAGATACAGGGGAGCTGTACGGTTCTTTCTATTCTCAAGGATGAACGCTGTGACTGCAGTGGCCCTGGCCCTGATATATTTCATCCTCCTTGAGTTTTCCTCTTCCTTATATTCAAGTGGTATTACAATCGGCAGCCAGATGAACCCTGAGATTCAGATGCTCATCTCTGTGGCCATAGTGTCAGTCATGTATCCTCTCCTTGAAGTTCCATCGAGGGCACTTTTCATAAGATCAGATGCTGATTTTCTTTTCAGTTATTCACTTCCACCAGGAATACTTGCCCTGAGTGCTGCTGTCTATGGTTCACTGATCTCAATTATACCTGCTTCGGTGATCGGGATATTCCTGAGGATATTCTCGGATTCATCAGCTCCTGCATATGCAACTCTGCTGTTCTTTGCCGTGGCCTTTCTCACATCAGCTTTCATTATTGTTTCATCTATGTTCAGGGAGAACAGGGAAGCAGTGGCAGGAACGCTGATAAGCATCGTTCTGACATTATCATATCTCGCAGGCAACCCACTATCACCAGCTGCAATAACAGGGAATCACTGGCAACTGGGTCTCATATCCGAATTCGCCCTGCTGGCGTTATGGGTGTTCATAGCCAGGAGAACTCTCAGGACGAATTCAGTGGGTATGCTCTATTTCAGGGGAAGGAGCAGAAGACAGGAGATCCGTAGGCCTTTAGACTTCGAAAACCGCCAGGGAATAAGTGCATTCAGGCACTTCGTGGGTTCCATAGGGATACTTGTATCCAGAAATGGCAGGAGTTTCAGGTTCAGGTACAGAACCCCATTTTTAGTCAATCTCTGCGTAATAGTTGTATTCTCCATCATTTATGTTTTTTATTCTGCACAGACTGTGCCTTTTCTGGACATAGTAATATTTCTGGTTCTGTACATTGATTCCCTTATAGCATCTTACGCAATTTTCCGGTTAAGGTACGAAAGGCTCTGGGTATCATGGATGCCGTTCAGCAGGGCAAGGGGGATGAGAGCATACATAACCTCCGGGGCTTTTAACATCTCAAGAATGTTTGCCCCCATTAGTATACTGGCAGCGGTTTTCATTATGTTCCCAACAGAATCCGGAACTTTTTTAATAACCAGGATAAATGCATATGACGCCTTTCCACTGATATATGTGGTCCTGGCCATGCTTCCAGCCTCCATTTTAAGCATCTTCCTCTCGACAATTGTTCCGCCAGAACCTGTAAGGGATGATTATCTGACATCTCCTTCACTGGCAACTGGCATTGCAGCTACGATACCTGTGATCTATGTTTTCATTTCAGCAATTGCTGGTTACTTCATAAACGAATATGTTTACATATATTCGATAGCTGTGCTGGCCATAGTCTCCGTCCTGGTAATATCAAGCACAAGGCTCATGGAATTCTCCTACAGAAGGGTCTCATCATCTCTCTACGTATAAGGGCAGCAGACCTGGAAGTTGCTGTTCACTGTGCCTGTGAATACATTTGGCCAGATAGACTAATATTTCAGGTCTTCAGTTTTAATAGTAAACTCAGATGATTACATGAATTGACAGAGCATCACACTGAGAAGAAAAACCAGCCATCTCTCATATTCCTTGAGACCACAGTTGCCTGCGATTACAGCTGCAGGCACTGCAGAGCCAATTCTCAGCCATTCCCGTCAGATGATGAACTGACACTTGAAGAGTTCAGGAATGTCATTGACCAGATCGGAAGCATCTGGGAGAAAAAACCCATGCTTGTATTCACAGGTGGAAACCCTCTGATGAGGTCAGAGATCAGATCGCTGCTTTCCTATGCCCATATTAATGGTTTTCCATTTGCCTTTTCACCTGCCGCCTCCAACCTTCTGGATGATCCCTTCCTCAGGTTTCTGAAGATCAACAGATGCAGTTCAGTATCCCTGAGCCTTGACGGGATAAGTCCAGAGACACATGACTGGCTCAGGCGGAAGGAGGGGAGCCTTGGCATCACTCTTGACCTTATTTCAAGCATCAGGAAAGCCGGCCTCAATCTCCAGATCAATACCACAGTTATGCACAGGAATATTCTGGAATTGCCTGCCATAGCATCGCTGGTCAGGGATTCGGGGGTTTCAGCATGGGAAGTATTCTTCCTTATCAACACCGGACGGGGAACTGAAGT
>JAKAAJ010000032.1:0-1802 GCA_021802365.1 Thermoplasmata archaeon
TGGACGGTTTCGGATATCACACACTCCAGTGGTCTCTGGAAAGCTTCAATCTTAAATCTACAGAGGAATTCCTGAAGAATGCGTCTCTTGATATCATAAGCAGCACATTCCCATCCACGACCTCAACTGCAACAATATCATGCCATACGGGCCTGACGCCCGGGGAACATGGGGTTCTTGGATATACCCAGTATATGAGTTCCGCTGGAACCGTTTGCAACATGATAAACCTATCCCCGCTGGGAATAAGAGGGCAATCCCTTATCAGCAACGGCCTGGACTCTGAAAATATTCTGAAGAATGGAACTGTTCATTCTTCACTTGGTTCTGAAGGGATAAAGTCTTTCTATTATTCACCGAGGGCAATAAGCAAAAGTGGGCTTACAAAACTGACAACAGAAGCCGCTGTTAGCAGGCCTTATCTGTCTCACTCCCATCTTTTCACCCTTCTTAAATCAGACCTGGAGAGGGAAAAGGGGAGGACATTCCATTTCTGCTACATACCGTCCGTAGATACAATTTCTCATAAGGTGGGACCTTACACCGAGGAAACTGCTAATGAAATTGAGAGTATATTTCATATGATTCTGGAACTCTCAAAAACTCATTCCAAAAGGAACACAGGGATCATGATTTCAGCAGATCACGGCCATACTGTTGTTCCGAAGGAGAATCTTAGGGATATTGCAACTGACCTGAAACTGAGAAACAACATGATAGCACCGGCCGTGGGGGATATAAGGGCGCCATTCCTGCATCTGAGAAAGGATAAACTTAAGGAATCAGTGGAGCACATTCTCGGGAACTATGAAGGGTTTGTTCCATTGGGCCTTGAGGAGGCCATAAGCAAGGATCTCTTTGGCCCCTGTGATCCAGATAAGATCAGGTTTGGTTCCGGCGAGGATATAGTTCTGCTTCCTCCAAATGGATTCGGAATAATGGACTCCACGCTTTCTCTTCTGGACCCGGACTCTGCTGAGATCAATATGATCGGAATGCATGGAGGTCTCAGCAGGGAGGAGATGGAAATACCGCTGATCTCATACTTCAGAGGTCAGTGATTCTCCGGTACTCATTAAAGGAATTCAGATCAGATCAACTCCACCTACCAGCAGGAAGGAGAAAAATATTGAATGTCCAGATCATCGGGCATAATGGTTTCCACCGCAGAGAAATTCACAGGCAGGGCCGAAAGCTATTCAAGGAACAGGCCCTCTTATCCCGATAAAATTCTCACCGATATGTGTCGAATCACTGGAATGGATAAAACATGGATTGTAGCTGACATGGGTTCAGGAACAGGGAAACTTGCCATACTTTTTGCAGAAAATGGGAACCCTGTTAAGTGCATTGAGCCAAATCCGGACATGCGATCTGAATTGAAAAGGGTATTTTCAGGCCGGGATAACGTCGAAATCTTCGACGGAACAGCAGAACACTCAACCCTTATGAACAGTTCAGTGGATATTGTTGTATGCGGGCAGTCTTTCCACTGGTTCAGGCCCGATGAAGCCGCCATAGAGTTCAGGAGAATACTCCGAAAGGGCTGGGTAGCTCTCATATGGAATGACCGGGTTGATGACGACCCGTTCACATCATCCTATGAAAATATAGTCAGAAGGTACAGCCCAGATTATCATAGAACAGGAAGCCTTTCAATGGATGAGAAAACCATAAAGGATTTTTTTCAGGACGGATATGAACTTCTCACATATCCCAACAGCCAGAAGATTGATCTTGAAGGGATGATAGGAAGATATCAGTCAGCTTCATACGCCATCAGCAAGAGCAATCCTGAATTT
>JAKAAJ010000032.1:1902-12537 GCA_021802365.1 Thermoplasmata archaeon
GCCGGTGTGAGGAGGCTCTATCATGAAAGGTGCAGCCTCTGTGATCTTGGTTACAGTTTCAGAGGAAAACCAATCGGGGTGGAGGCTGCCCATATTATCCCTGTTGAGGACAGAGGGACATCCGCAGATCTCAGGAACGGAATTCTGCTGTGCAGAAACCACCATTCCCTATTTGACAGCTACCTCTGGACATTTGATGAAGACTATAAAGTAACCGTAACTGAGGACAGGGACTTCAGGAAATCTGCAGAGAAGAACCATATACTGGCCATTGAAGGGAAAAAGCTACCTAATCTTCCGGAGTACAGCTATGATCTTCCGGCCCAGAGAGCTATCAGATACAGAATGGAAAAGTTTTACAGCAACCAGAAGTGATCTTTCCGGGTCTCAGGGAAATTGTGGATTTGACATTTATATAATTGGTTTAGAACCCCAATAATTTTCCTTCAGCAGAAACCATTGAAAATTGAACATATGCATTCAGGTATCTATTGGAGGATATAAATATAATACTTTAATTTTATTAATGTTTAAATAATTAGATTTGGTATGATATGGCATGGCAGATAATGAAATTAAGAAACCGGAGGGTGGAGGAAAGAAATCCTCCCTGTGGGCTATGCTGGCAGTGATTGTTGTCCTGATAATCATTGCTGGAGCCGGGTGGGGGCTTTACCTTACCAAGTCTTCAACCACCACGTCTACTGCTCAGACAGAAAATGAAGTGACAAGCCTTGCATACAGCCACTGGCAGGCCATTGGCGTTGAAAATGTTTCACAGACCGCATCCCAGTATACCAGCAGCTCAGTTCTTTACTGGAATGTCATAGGGAGCAAACTCAACGGAACCTATTCCAACACATCATCAATAGAGGCGACATGGGCATCCTTCTTCGCCCATGACCCAATAGACTATTACTCAGTTTACAACTACAAAATATCGGTTTCAGGCAATTACGCAAACGTGACGGCGGATCTCTGGTATATTGTGCTAATTAACCAGAGTGCAAAGACGAACCTTTCATCTGGCTTCAAATACATCAACGGATCAAAATCAGTCAACAGCACTGTGGGTACACTCATAATGCCATATCTTCTTCAATATCAGAAAGTTGGAGGAACATGGGAACTTATGTCTGACTGGTGGGGTCTTCCAGGAGCTCAGCAGGGACATGTATACCCTGGAATAATAGAGCAGTTCGCGAACCTCAAGACCGGAAGTAGCAGTAGCAGCGGGAGCAGCGGTGGAGGCGGCGGTTACTATTAGTCATGGGCATCCATGAACGAATTCTGGTATGGTGAGTGAGGGAAATTCTCACACCCTTATTTTTGTATATTTTCACCTGAGCCAACTATTTATGCCATGTTTAAATGCTAAATAATGTTGGATATTGTAGGTTCAATTGATAATGCCTGGAGAAAGGATTCACACACTGAGATTTGTCATCTTGTCTTTATGAAGGACTGCCTGGTTGAGTTCAAAATTTCTGAGTCAGAGGAACTGTCAGATGATATAAGATCCTACCTGAAAGAAGACCCCCTGAAGAGAGAAACATCAAGCGGATTTGGCTATTCAATGCTCACACGGGACAGGGAACTCCAGAAGAAGATACTTGAGGAAGCTGAACTGAAGGGAATGGAGATGGAAAAGAAGATGGACTCAACCGACGAGGATGCTCCGGATCAGAATATGAAAATGGAATATTCCAGTATAGAGAACATACTCCTCAAAAACGGTACCTCCAAAACACCATCGGTGCTCACAGTTAAGACCGGTGGGAAGTCCATCGATTACATGCTCATGCATAACAGCTATGAAGGGCCTGAGAAGCTGGATGCAGTGACAAGGAGCAAATACAAGGCAGTTCTGATAAAGGCTCTTGGAGATAAGTTCCGGATGGAGAACTGAGCAAATAACTGAATTTTAACATTTGTACCATAAGAACTTAATTATGAGAATGATAAACAGGTTAAATGAAAGCCAAAGGTATTGCTATCATAGTTGTGATATTAATCATAGCAGCTGGAGGATATTTTGGATATAGCTACTATGAGGGATCACAGAACTCTGGACACATGGCAATTTCTGTTGCCGACGCACCCATATCAGGGGTCAGCGGTGTCTATATAACATTCAGTGCAGTGAGCCTGCACAGTAATACAAGCGGATGGGTCAACTATTCAGTTGCCACGCACACAATTGATATACTGAACCTGACGGCCACAAATGCGTCACTTCTGACAAACATAACACTTCACGCAGCCACATACACAATGATCCGGCTGTACATAACCAATGTGACAGTTGACGTATTAGGGGTGCAGGTCAACTTCAGCCTCAATACGCCATTTGCATTCATCAACCACCCATTCAGGATAAGTGCCCATTCCACTCAGGACATACTGATTGATTTCAACCTCAATCAGGATCTCAACCTGAATGCAAAGATATTCACACCGAATGTTGGCTTCACTGTTCAGACCAGCTGATCTGAACAGATTAATTTTTTAAATATCTGCACAAACTTTTAATGGTTCAAAGGTCAAGAAGAAGATCCATCCCCCTTTTCAGTCCTTTCATTTGCATAACTTTTCTGGCAGCAAGCAGTGTCCCTTCTATGTAAGGTTCAGGCCCTGCCCCGGCATCGAATGATATGGACAGTCGCTCATCAGGGCTTCCAAATTCGGCTCTAACACCCAGAACATGCCCTGGCAACCTGATGGAATGTACCTGGATTCCATTGATTGTTGCCCCTCTGCTCTCTCTGTAGCCGGCAGTATGATCCACAGGGACCTCAAGGTTCGGTTTTCCTGCTCCGGAAAGCCTGTGTGCCATCTCAAGGGCGGTTCCACTTGGGGAATCCACCTTATTTTCTGAGGCGAAATCAAGTATCTCCCAGCTTTTCATGTATCTTGCCGCAATCTCCGAAAAGTGAAGTGCCAGTGCTGCCGAGATTGAAAAATTACCTGCAGCAAATACCCCCACACCCTTTATGGAGGCAGACCTGTCGATCTCCCCATAGTCCATGTCTGTGAGGCCGGAAGTCCCGATTACTACGTTGACACCATTTTCTATTGCTTTGAGAACGTTCGTCCTGACAGCAGAAGGGGAGGTGTAGTCTATAAGAACATCAGCTCCACTGGCAAGTGCTTCCTTCAAGGATGCTGTAACGGTGGTTTCATTTCCAGGGATGCCGGTAATGTCGCATATTTTTCTACCGGCTGCTCTTCTGGCAACTGCGCCAGTGAGAACAAAGTCTTCAGATTTGAGAATAGCTGGAACAAGGGCCCTTCCAACCCATCCAGTGGCACCGGCAACACAGATTCTGATCTTACCCATTTACGGATCAATTGCCTGTCTCTATCTATAGTTATCCTCCATTTAAGTTATTTTCAGTTCTCTCCTTATTGCTTCATTCTCCGAATATCTTTTCATAAAGGTCTATAGAATGCCCCGTATCTGATGGTTCCCCTTCAATGATGCGGTATGTCCTTGTCCCATCCTCACTCCTCTCCGCCTTAAGGAAAAGAGTGCGGGAATCATAAGATTCCTGATATCTTGACGCAAAGTCATAGTTGTGCGTTACAAAGAATACCCTGACGCCTATTTCAAGTAGTGCACTCACTATATTGCGGGATATTTCAGATCCTTCCCCCGTGTTCGTGGATGAAAATGATTCATTGAAAAGAACCATTGAACCTCGAGAAAGGTGTTGCACTATGCTGCTCATCCTTGCAAGCTCCTCATCAAGCTTTCCCATGGTCATTCCCCTGTCCTCCTCTCTTTTGAAATGGGCAAATAATGAGGTTCTCAAATCAGAAGTGTAGGATTCAGCAGGAACATACATCCCGCACTGAAACATTAGCTGGGCCTGTCCTAGGCTTCTCAGGAATGTCGATTTTCCACCCCTGTTGGCTCCAGTTATTATTATCAGTTCCTTTCCGGTGGCATCCATGCTGTTGCTGACCACCTCTGAACCGGAGCTGATCCTCAGCGATAGCTCGTAAAGGCCTTCAAATTTTAAACCCCCATGGCCTGAATTGTCCGGAACAGGAAAACAGAGTTTTCCCCCACTTTCGGTGACTGTTCTGTAAAGATTCAGGCACCCAACATAAAAAGCCAGTTCTTCACGAATCTTTTTCAAAAATAAGAGAACATCCTCTGCAGACTCCCTGAGGATTCCCACAATTCCTGAGACTGACTCAGAGCGGATATCTGCAATTGCCTGAGCTCCTGCCTCATCTCTGCTGGGCAGATTATAGGTGAAGTGCTTTTCTCTGCCCAGAGGTATGATCTGACCCACGCCCCTTCCGTGAGGAACCGGGCCAAGCAGAATATGGCCTGTGCTGGCATTTCCTGGGCCTAGGCCTACGCAAACAGATACTCCATGGGGAAAACTGAGGCTCTCAAGCTTATCCTCTATTTTTTTCAGATAGGAATCGTTAAGATCCCCGTTCAGCTGTTCCAGAAATTTCCTGAACCCTGAAGAGGTGAAGGCATTCATTGAATCAGAGAGCGCCTTATGGATCTGCCTGAAACCATCCACTATTATTCTCAGGATTTTCACTGATTCGTAAAGAACAAGTTCAGGATTGGTCTGTCCGAACCAGAAAGACTCCCTCCTCTCTTTTTCCACACACTTTACCACTATGTCATAGATATTCCTGATGAGGGGCTCATTGGAAATGCAGTCCTTCAGGATGTCCTGCCTGTAAATAATCTCCTCCGGCCCTTTCAGAGGAAAGAGAAGGGTGTTTTCGCAAACAGTGCGCAGGAAGGCATCACCATCTGCCATTGTATCAATAATCTTAGCCAGTTCCAGATCCTGTTTCAGAAAATCACTGCCCCATGGCTTATCCTGATTCTCCGGCAACACCCCTTCCTTGAACATGAGAAAAGTTTTCATGACCCAACCCTCCCGATTATGTCGTCATGTGTAAGAGAATACTTTCTGGCCAGAGCCATTGCATATGCCAGCCCATCCGCAGGTCTTCTTTCAATCCTGAACGTCCTGACTTCAGGATCCTCCGGTGAAACAGAACCCACAAGGCTGACAACACCCCCAATCTCTGCAAGTTCATCTATAAAAGTTACATAGAAGCAGAGAGTTCCTTTTTCCCTGATCCTCTCAAGAATCTCTTTCCCAAGCATAAGGGAATCCTTAAGGGTTGTTGAGCTGAGCATTTCATTTATTATTATCAGGCTTCGTGAAGTGGCTTTTTCCATTATCTGGTGTATACGGAACAGGTCGTCCTCAAGTTTTCCCCTCAGGTTATCGATATTTTCCTCTCTTTCGAAGTGGGTGAATATATTATCGGGCACCGAAATGGAGGCAGATTTGCCGGGAACCGGAAGGCCAAGTGATGCCAGGTAGTGCACCTGCCCAACAGATTTTGCAAAGGTTGTTTTTCCTCCATGATTTGGGCCGGTGACAACGGCAATTGATTCTCCACTGTTCAAAGAAAGATCATTTGTTACAACTTTTCCACCGGTCTTCAGAAGATTGTGTGCAAGAGCTAGATCAAAGCTTTCCCTGAGGACTGTTTCACAGCGGTTCTCATGAATAAATGGAATGCAGAAACTGAGGCCACTGTTCCTGAATTTATCAGTGAAATCAATGTATGAAAGGTAGAACTGAATTCCTCTGTGGAAATCTTCAATCCCCTCATCTATGTAATTTCTGTTCTTTTCAAAGAATGAAATCATTTCATCAAAAGGTTCAGGGAACAACTTTGCCACCATGCCAAGGACTGCAGCTTCAACATGGCTCATTCCGCCGGATCTGGTGTATTTTCTGGAAATCTGCTGATCCTTTGGGGAGGAGAATCTTGAAAAGAGCTCCCTTATCTCCTGTCCAAGATCCGGTTCATTCTGGCATCTTGAAACTCTGATTTTTCCTGGGCTTATGACCATTTTAAACCTGACGCCATCCAGATCAGTGATTATCCTTTCAGCCTGTTTCCTTAGGTTCTGAAATGAATCGGAGCTCACATACTGTTCCAGGTAGCGGGAGAAACTGGCCAGACCTTCAGATTCAGGCCTCGAGGTTCTTAAGGCTTTACAGAACCTTGTGACACAATCACAGTAAATCGGGACAGAGTCAAGGAGCCACCTTTCGGCCTGATACCTGTAAAGCCTGCCGATTCCGGATAAATATCTCTTCACCCTTGACATCTCCCATGAAAACTCCCTTGTAGCTTTGAGTATTTCCTCCCTTTGAAGGTCTCTGAAAACATCCTGCCTGAATCTTATGTTTTCAAAGCTGCGCAGAGGTGTAAGATACAATTTTTCCAGATATTCCTCTCTCCTCTTGCCAGTTATACTGGAAACGATATAATCCAGGTTCAGGTCCATAAAGAATTCAGACACATCTGACGATTGTTCAGGCTCCGCAGTTCTGTCCTTAAGCAGTATGTCTTGATATTTCAAACAGGCTCAGCTCCTTTTCCAATCAGTGAGATATTACACAGCCATCTTCCATGACTGTGAATGCAGGAGTTATCAGCCTGTCAAAGGCGTTAAAACGGGAACTCCATCCCAGTAAGGTAATATCTCCAGAAGGAAATAATCTTTCTCATTTTTTTTGAGGTCTTCATTCAAGAGTTCTGGAAAGCAAGAATAAATCTGGAGAAGAAATGCATGAAAGATACTGTTTCCGTAGGTTCACAGCGGAAGCTTCTTCCAGTTTATCAGGTCCTCGTTATTCAGGGTCCTTATCTCCAGGCACTCCAGAATATCTACAAAGAGATCATCACGAATGTAGTTCTTCAATATTTTCTCCTCCCCATGTTTGTAAAGGGCAGCCTTCATTGCCCCTGCTGCCATGACATTACTTATTTTCTGTGAATGGTCTGCCTCATCATTTATTTCCGAGGAAAACGATCTGGAGAGGCCATCCTTCTGCAGATCCTTCATGAAATCATCGACAGTGTCCTTTAACTGCTTGCTGTGCTCCTCAGCAAGAACAATCCTGACCTTGAAATCCGGTGAGAAATCAACATTCTCGTCAGAAACCTTGAACCATCTGGAAGCATCTTTCCTGAAGAAAACCTCAGTGAGAGCTTCAGCAACCTTCTTCGGTTTGGAGAAGTCAATGTTATTTGTCAGATCATATGTAACAAGTTTCCCATCATCTGAAACTTTCCTGCATGATTCAATTGCAGATGCCATGCTGTCATCTTTTGCCATAGCTGAACAATGCAAATCTGATATTTATAAAAGACCTCCCCAGGCCCGGAACATTAATGTGCCAATCCCACGGAACATATGAATGAAACATATTTCTTTCCTATGAAATAATGCCAGAATAATTGCCTGAAATGGCTGATCTTTAATCATACAAGAGAGGAAAGAGTTCCACAGTCTGTTTGTGATGAATTCTTTTATTGAACTGGAAGAAAAGCAGAACTCTTGAATTTCATAAAAGAATTATTTCCAATGAAAGTAAGCAAATTACATGTTGAACAGGTGCAGACGGGATCTTTGATGGAATTCCTTAAGGATTTGCCAAATTCCTTAAAGAAAATAGGATATATTACCAGATCTCTATGAAATTCCTGTCTGCATCCATTTTTGCCTTATTTTCAAAGTATGACTGGAAGCACTCCCAGAATTCCCGGTGATTGTAAACCGGAAGGGTAGCTCTGATCATATCTGGTGAATGGGTATCCACTGTCAGAAGCATCTTTGTTGTGGACTCAAGTGAATTACATCTCCATATTTGAGCAAAAGATATGAAGAATCTCTGCTGAGCGGTGAAACCCTTTATCGTCTTGTTCAGCGATGGATCCATCTGAAGTCTCCTGTTCAGGGCATCAAAGGCTATGGAAACCCCGCCAATGTCAGCAATATTCTCACCCAATGTAAGCTCTCCATTGACATGGAAACCGGGAAGAACCTCGGCGCTGCTGTAAAGCTTTACGACTTCATCTGCAAGTTTTCTGAAGCGGGCCTCATCATCTGGAGACCACCAGTCAGAAAGGTTTCCATTCTCATCGAACCTTCTGCCCTGGTCATCATATCCGTGGGTTATCTCATGGGATATGACAGCGCCAATGGCTCCATAATTGATTGCATCATCAGCATTGAGATCAAAGAATGGTGGCTGAAGAATACCTGCTGGAAATACTATCTCATTATCATTCGGTGAAAAATATGCATTGACTGTGGGAGGAGTCATCAGCCACTCATCTCTGTTCACTTTCTGTCCTGCCCGTGACATCTGGCGTTTCATTTCAAATTCATGAGCTCTGATTATGTTCCCCAGAATGTCATCAGGTTCGATCTGCAGGCCTGTATAATCCCTGAATTTCTCAGGATGTCCGATCTTTGTCCGGAATCTCTCAAATTTTCCGATGGCCCGCTCCCGAGTCTTATCCCCCATCCATCTGACTTTCTTGAGGCGCTCCAGGAAGACACTTTTAATATCGTCAACCATAACTGCCATCCTTTCCCTGGCTTCATTTGTGAAATACCTCTCAACAAACTTCTCTCCAAGCATCTCCCCAATGGTGCTGTCTATAATATCAACAGCTTTCTTCCATCTTGGTTCCTGACTTTTCTGTCCTAAGAGCTTTCTTGCAAACATATCAAAATTTTCCTGTTCCACCTCAGAAAACAGAAATGGTGAAGTTGAATGAAGCACCTGCCACTTCAGGTATAATTTGAGATCTTCAAGCGGGCTTTCTGAAAGAAATCCTGAGAGAAACTCAAAATATTCAGGCTGTCCGATAACAGCAAATTCAATTTCCGGAACCTGAAGGCCTCTCAGGTGCTCTGCCAGTCCAAGGTGAGGGAACATTTTATCAAGCTTGCTGAATTCCACCGGGTTGTAATTCCTCCCGGCCTCTCTTAACTCTACCCTGCTCCTGCTGTTCTTTGCAATCTGTGTCTCAATCTCAAGGATCGATACTGCTGATGACTCCGCAATATCTTTCCTCACACCAAGAAGGGAAAACATCCTTGAAAGGTGTTCTGAATAATACTTTCTGATCTCACTGAATGTTTCCTTGAGATAGTAGTCGCGGTCTGGCAGCGAAAGCCCTCCCTGGTAGATATAAAGGGAATAGACTGAGCTGTTTCTGTAATCATTGCTGGTGAAAACTCTGAAAAAAGGGGTAAACCCGACTCTTTGAAGTTTTGTAACCACTTTTCTGAATGCTTCATGAGATTGGACGGAATCCAGGTCAGAAAGATATTCTGAGATAGGCTGAAATCTGGCTCTTTCTATGATACCGGTATCCATGGCAGAACGATAGAAGTTTCCAAGCATTTTTGTCTTTATATCCCCATAACTGGCATGCCTGTCACAGTCTTCAAGAATTTCCCTCAATCTGTTCATATTGGTTTCCATAAGTTCATTGAAGGCACCCCATCTGGATTTATCTGGTGGTACAGGGTTTCTGGCAAGCCAGCGGCCACAGCTGAATGAATAGAAATCTTCAAGGGGATTCACACTCGTATCCATGTTTGAGAAAAAGTCATTATTCATAGTTGAGGCATTTTCCATAATAACCTTGCATTAAGATCTATTAATTAACACTTGGGGGGCCTCACCTGAATGCACAATATGGTATTTTCCGCAAATAATATAAAATGACATGTGTAATAAAGGATTTACCGGACATGAGATACCCTGAAATTATGGCCTGAACATAACTTCAGGCACTTGAAATGACCGTATATAAACTTGTACCAGGCCGATGAGTAAAATTAAATAAAAAGTGAAAACCCTGAAGAGAAACTATTCACGAAATTCCGGTAATACCGCACCAGAAAAGGTAATATTCTGCAAAATAAGCCACTGGAGGGTATCGATCCCCCGACCTGCTGATTACAAGTCAGCTGCTCTACCAACTGAGCTACAGTGGCACTATCGGGGCTAATAATTATTTACAGATAAACCTTTCAATGCAGGATACTGAATATATTCCGGTTCTTCAGCATTACATAACTGACCGAATCTTTCCTGGAGTTAAGAATTTTCTCATAATTTCAAACAATTATGATCAAAGGTTTAGTATTTGAATGGAATCAGCAAAAATGGACAGGTCCTCCAAGCTCATCGTCTCCCTTCTTATTGCGGTTCTGATGGGGGCGGTAGACTCCACTATTGTTCTTCTTGCTCTTCCAACAATAAATGATTCTCTGCATACTCAGCTTTCAGTCTCAATATGGATCATAATGATCTATCTTCTGGTTATAGCGGTTGGAACTACACAGCTTGGGCGTTTAGGCGATCTGTTCACAAGGAAGAAGATATTCATATCCGGCCTGGGGATATTTACATTGGGATCAGCATTATGCGGTGCTTCTGGCACAATTCTTGAACTCATAGCATTCAGGGCATTTCAGGGCGTCGGAACGGCTATGATTCAGTCAAACAGTGGTGCCATAGTTGCCGACAATTTTCCCCCCAACCAGAGAGGAAGAGTTTACGGATACACATCTGTGGGATACAACGCGGGGGCAATGCTTGGAATCGTACTTGGTGGAATAATAACAACCTTTGTCGGGTGGCAGTACATATTTTACATAAATGTCCCCATAGGTATTGTTGCAATTTACATAGGTGTCAGATACATAAATCCGGGAAGGAAGGTGGAGAGCAAGCTTGATCTCCCAGGTATGCTCTC
>JAKAAJ010000033.1 GCA_021802365.1 Thermoplasmata archaeon
CTCTCAGATATTGGCTACATACCAAGGGTAAGTCCCACCACAGATCTGCAGACAATCAGGGATTCCGCCTATTTCAGGCTGTTCAGGGATTGTTTCCTTCTGAACTCTGACAGGTACTGGACGGGGGATGAGCTGATGGCATATCTCAGGACAAGCAGAACAACCCTGTACAGACACCTGAACAAGCTCAAATCCATGGATATACTGGAAGAGGTACAGGAGGGAAAGACAAAGAAGTACAGGCTCAGGTCAGGAGACCTGATGAAGGCCTGGAACTGGGTTGAGGTAAACACAAAACTTGCTCTTGACAACTACAGGAAAACTGTGGAGCAGATTTCCCGGCTCACGAGAAACATTCAGAAGTGACGGTATTTTATATTACCGTGTTATCAAAGAGGGATCAGAATAACAGTTAAGATATCATCTCTGATAGGGTCACTGATAAATATGGATTTCATCAAGATCAAGGAAGGCGGATCATACAAAGTTATATCCAACAGCGGCAGGGATGATCCAATGGTAACATCCGGGGAGTTCGTGGGATATACGCTGCTGGGGGAAGAGGGGGCCGTATGTTTCAGAGTGAAGGATGACTCGGGGAAATCATTCATCAGGCTCATTCCTGTTTCCGGTCTCATCGCGATTGAGTTCAGCGACGAGGACCTCATGTCAATGAATAAGAAAGTTGACGATTCTGACAAGACAACCTATTTCAGCTGATCCTGACTATTCATTGCATATCTGATACAATTTTTTTCATAACTCTATAAACAGGGCCTCTTTGAGTGAGTTCACTTGCAAATAGCTTAATCTCCTTAACCATTGAGGTAAATGAAATAACACTGAATTCCTCTATGATTTCCGTAAGGTTAAGTGGATGCTTTGCCCTAGCCAGAGTTGCATGAGGAACAAATTCCCCATCACCATTTTTCCCAAGCGGATTCAGGATGGAGCTCCGGATTTTGTTAAGATGAGGATTACTTTCCGCTTTCAAAAAGAGAACTCTTGCCCTGTTGGGATTTGGAAATGCACCGAGCCCTCTGAAATCAATTGAAAACACCTTGAAGGAAACATTATCCATAACATACTCTATCCTTGCCACGTAGTCGGTTTCAATCTCTCCGAAAAATTCCAGCGTCAGATGCAACGCTTCTGTCCGGACAGGTCTGAGGGAACTTTGAGAATTTACCCTCCTGAAGAGTGAATCCGGGATCAGGCCCCGATCTATTTCTATTGCAATAAATGTCCTTATTTTCTCATTTTGTGTCATGGGTTCCAGTTTCAGTTTATGACATAATTCCGTAAAATCATATATAAAGTATGGATATCAGATCCATGAGCAAGATACCTCAGGAACTGAAATATACCAGGAGTCATGAATGGGTGAAGGAGGATGGTGACATTGTTACTGTTGGAATCACGGATTATGCCCAGAGCCAGCTTACCGACATTGTTTTCATAGATCTTCCGAAAAATGGAACAAGAAAGAAGGCTGGTGAGGTTCTCCTCACAATAGAGTCCGTGAAGTCAGCCGAGGATGTGTTTTCACCCCTCGATGGAGAGGTCAAGGAAGTGAATTCTGCACTTGAGGATAAGCCGGAGCTTGTTAACAAGGACCCCTATGCAAACTGGATGGTAAAACTGCAGAAGAAGGGCAGCTTCGGTGAAACCATGACTCCCGAAGAGTACAGAAAATTCATTGGAGAGTAAAGTTGGCTTCGCCGGACAGAAAGGACTATTACTACAGAAAGGCCAAGCAGCAGAACTACAGAAGCAGGGCTGCATTCAAGCTGATGGAGCTTCAGACCAAGGCCTCCATACTTAAGTATGGGGATACCTCCCTTGAAATTGGCTCATCTCCAGGCGGATGGACACAGATCATAAGGAGCATCACAGAACGGCCCGTAATATCCATAGACATAAACGATATGGAGCCTATGGAGGGGGTGACATTTATCCGTGCAAATATATCCAGCCCATCCATAATTGAGAGAATCAAGCCTTACATGGAAAAACTTCACATCGATAAATTTTCAGTTGTCCTGTCAGATGCAATGTCCAGGACTTCTGGAAAAAGGGATATAGACCACTCTTCCTCATATCTTCTTTGCAAAAGAGTCATGGAAATATCCATGGATCTGCTGGCGGAGGGGGGAAGTGTTGTTGTTAAACAGTTTCAGGGCGATCTGACTGTACAGTTTGTGAACGAGTGGTCATCCCGATTCAGGAATTCAAGGATCACAACTGTGGCGGCCTCAAGGGAGTCCAGCAGTGAAGTGTACATAATATTCAAAGGGTATATCTCTGAACATGAAACTGACCAGTTTTCTCAATCTCCCTGACAAATCTGTTGAAGAGTTCATAGTCCATTACTATGGCCTCTGTACCGTTCCTGTTCAGGTTTTCAGTGAGTTCTTTCAGCATGTTTGAGACCCTTGCATCATCCACATGCTCAAAACTCCTGAGGCGCGTCATCTCCTTTGCCCACTGGTCCACGAATGAATATGGATCATCCCCGGAAACACCCTTCTTCATCAGTTTCTTCTTTCTGAGAGAGTGCCTCACCAGTGACATTGATCCCACCTCCTTTGAATAGGTCTTCTGGAAATTCTCCTCGTCCATGTCTATTCCGATGATCTGGATCTCCCGTGTTTCTGCATATTTCATTGCCTCTATGTAAATTGGAGGTGGCGTCATTACCTCACCGAACCTGGAAAGAAGCAGCCCGTATATTATCTCATAATCGGAGAGATTCATCTCGAAGGGGTCTTTCAGGAATTCCCTTAAGCCCGTGACCTCCTCTGGCGATATTGATATCATCAGAATGTCAGGGTTTACAGATTCAAGAAATTCCTTCACCCGTTCACCCTG
Source organism: Thermoplasmata archaeon (assembly GCA_021802365.1). The sequence goes on from JAKAAJ010000033.1 coordinate 2,872, forward strand.
GGAAACAAGCCCCTTTATTCCTGCAAAGCCCATGATCTCCCTGTTTGTGGGCTTATAGATCAGCTTGAATATCATGAGGGGGATTTTCTCTTCTCAATCAGGTTATGTATTTCTGAACTGTCCATGGAGTTCTTTATCTCAGAAAGGTTCAGAACCGGGCATCCTCCATAGTTTTCCCTTGTGGTGTTCATCTTTGATATTACCAGAGACTCTGTGCCGAAAACGTCAGCAATATGCTTTATTGCTCTGATCCTTTCCGCCTTTATGGCCAGGTCCTCAAGAAGCCCCACCAGGAAGACATCCTCCATCTTCTCCTTTGCCACCGCGTCAAAAGGTGACCTCTTGACCCCCCTCATTTCATATCCTCTGTTAATCATGAGCTCAAATGCCTCCCTGAAGAAATCATCCACAAAATCCTCTGAGAAGCTTACCTTCAGGTCCCTGTATATCTCCATAAGGTTGAGGAATTTCCTCAGATCACAGTCAAGCAATTCCTCAAGTTTCAGAAAAATGTCCACGGTGACTGCACTTCCCGCCTCGTATAGGGATATGGACCTTCTGGAAACCCCCACTTTGTTCGAAAGATATCCTATGCTGTAGCCCAGCATTTCTCTCCTCTTCCTGAGTGCCTGACCGTCTATGGAAACATAATATCCGCCGGGGCCGGATGTAATGAAAGGTCCCTCACCGTCAATATAATCTGTGAATGTCTCAAGAGAAAGTATTGGAACAGAATGCCTGTAGTATACAACCCCCTGCTCAAGTTTTCCTGAGCTGGCCCTGTCCCCTATCACCATTGGAGATGCAGAGACGAGGGATGCAAGCTTGATCAGCTCAATGGCATTTGCCTCCCTGAACGTATCTATATTGAGAAGTATCTTGATAATGAATTTCGCATCATCACGGCGGGCGGTTATGTCAAAGCTGGGATATCCCGCGAATTCGCTGTCTGAAACTGCAAAGTCTCTTTCGAGAAGTAATTCCCTCAGCCTTCCAGTGAGATAACTGCGACCCTCGTCCACAGGATATGTATTCAATCCTGTATTTAATTCTTTTCGTTATCTGGGGCAGTTTTCCCGGATCCCCGTGTCAGCAGAAGTTAATTGGAGAGTAAAGAGATTGGGTCTGTCATATGCCAACAACATCATCCTCTTTGAGAAATTCAGATGATATCTTGCTTGGGCACACCCTGACCTCACAGTGATCACAGACAAGTTCCGCGTCTCTGCCTTTTGCTGTATCCACAGCCATGTGGCTCACACCCTCAATGGCAGAAATCTCAGCGAAGAGCCTTGAAGGAAATGTTCTGTAGAATATGGCCCTGATTGTGACGCTGTCCTTCCCTATGTTCCGCCCATGGATCTCCTTGACGTAACATCCATATCTGGCAATGAGTTCAACAAACTTCTCCATGACTCTCCCAAAGAAACCCGGGCATATGTCAAGTGTGATCACCTGATCCCCCATCAGAGGGGCTATATTGCTTATATCAACTGTGGGTTTGAGTCTTGACATGACCTCCTTCAGTTCATGTGTGGACTCTATGACCTTTATTGTATCATACACCGTCCTTCTGTTAACCTTGAAAGCTGTTGCAACATCACTAACGGAAATCTCTATCCCGTCAAGCCAGAACCCACCATCTCTGACGGAAATTCCTCTGCTGTAAAGCCCCTCCACTATCCTCTTTTTTATAGGGTGGTCTTTGAAATATTCTTCCAGAATAAGGAGCATGTCTTTACATATTTGTCATAACTATAAAATCCTTCACAATCTAAAGTGAACACTGTAAAGCAGAAAAAGTTAAAAATGATGGAATAAACCTGTTCACAATGAAACAGGCTTATTTCGCAAGAAATTTCTGTTTGAATTTCTCTGCATCAGGCAATGGTGTCTGGTCCGGAATAGCTTCATAATATTCGTATGGCGACTGTGCAAGAGGAACCTCAATCTCGTGAAGTACGCCTCCCCTGAACAGGTGTACCTTCACCTTTTCTCTTCCGGTGAAATCAGACATGTTATCCTGCTTGATTCTCCTGTTACCTTCCAGGATCTCCTTTGTGAATCTGTCAGAGTACCTCACTCCATTAACCGCAACAAGTTCATCAGAAGGATTTATTCCAGCCTGATATGCAGGGGAATTCTCCAGAACTCCATCCACTATGAATCTGGAAGACGAGTTTTTGAGTATCAGTCCAAGGTATGGCCTCTCACGGGGTTCTTCGTTATCTATCTTTTTGAAACCTTTGGAAAGAACCATTCCTATCTTCCTGAGCTCACTTCCAAAATCAAGGTTGCCTGCTTTCCTGAAGTTGTTGGTTATGTAATCGGAAAAGTCACTCCCTGTCACGTCCCTCAGGGCAGCTATCAGATCTTTCTCATTATAGCCTTTGCCGTCCCTGTTGTATTTTTCCATCAGGTTCAGATAAAGGTCGTCAAGCGACTTCTGGCCTTTAGTTATTTCTATTATCTTAAGGTCAAGAAGGAATCCCAGCAACTCGCCCTTAAGGTAGTAGGAAACATAGTGATTGTAATTGTTGGGGGAGGGTTTGTAAAGTTTAGTCCAGGTGTCAAAGGATGAATCGTATGCAGATGTTTTCCTTCCCCCGGGAATGGTTTCGTAATATCGCATGTTCTCAGTGAGATGCCTGAAGTATTCCTTTTCATCAATCAGGCCAGCCCTCATCAGGATGTGGTAGCCGTAGAAATTTGTGAACCCCTCAGCCATCCAGAGCATGTTAGTGTAGTTCTCCTCCCTGTAATTGAATGGACCAAGTTCAACAGGCCTTATCCTCTTGACATTCCAGAGATGGAAAAATTCATGGCTTGTTACAGAAAGAAAAGCCCTGTACTTTTCAAAGGGAGTAAAGCAGAATCTGTCAACGGCAATGGCTGTGGAGTTCAGATGCTCCAGGCCTCCTGTTGGAAGCTCGGAGGAATCTATGAGATGGTATATGAATACGTATCTTTTGTAGGGGAGATGGCCAAACATCTTCAGGAAGGCCTCAACTATCCTCTTCACATCCCCCTTTATTTTTTCCTCGTTCTCATTCCCTGTTCCACAGAGAACTATCTCATGTTCCTTTCCCTCAACACTGAAGAAAAGGCTCCTGTGGGTACCTATCTCTATTGGACAGTCCACCAGTATATCATAATTGGTAGACCTGTAGCGGAATTCGCTGAGTTTTTCCATTCCCGTGGAAACCTTCCAGCCCTCTGGAGGTTTTATCTGCAGTTCAATGGACTGCTCCTTGTATCCGTCAACATAGAAGAAAACACTTGTTCCATTGATGAACGCATGGAACTGGTCTACGTAACTGGAATGCACATCGAGCTGGTGGGCAAATACCTCATATGAGACACGAATGGACTGCGAGCCTGCTGTTTTGATTCTCCAGGTCGTTTTGTCCTTTTTTGACACCTCCAGTTCACGGTCATCAGAAAAGGCCTTGAGATTTACCACAAACCTTGCAAAATCTGATATCTCATAAGCACCCGGCGTCCATGCGGGCATGGTCAGTGTAAGGAATTCATCAGAATTTCCCTCTATATTCAGCTGAACCTGTATGAAATTTGTCTGGGGCCTGTCCAGACTCAAAATGTACTGGATCTTCATAGGTTAATCAGGAATCCCTTAACGGTATCTTAAGTTAAATCTTTGCAGGGAACTCCTGCAAGCTCAATAAAAAAATGACGGGAATGATCAATCGTAAGATCTGTCTTCCAGATAGTTGTGGTATTTCATAAGATACTCCTCTGATTTCTGGGAGATGGTTGTTTCGGTAGACATTGCATTTGCAAGGTTTCCGTAATACTTCTTGATCTTTTCCTCCACTGGAAGATAAGTCTTCAGTGCCTCTGCCACATTCCCCTTTTCAATGAGTCGGCTCTCTTCCATAACTGCAAGATCCCCGGCTGCCCTTATGAGGCCTCCAAGCTCCCTGAGGCGAAGCGTGAGGGCATTTTCCTTCTTGTCTATTTCCTTCCCTCTCCTCTTACCCTCTTCAATGACCATCTCGGCTGCCTCCATGGTCATATGGGGTATCTTTCCGTCCACGATTATCTCCTGAGCTATAAACTGCAGATAGCGCAGTCTGTTTTCCGGGTTATCCGGCATGGTGGTATGCATGAGAAGCTCATACCCCCCACCCACGATCCTTGACCTCAGAGGGCTGAGTATGTACTGCAGGTCCTGTATGTTGCACGCTGCTACCAGGATGAAATCTGCAGGAACACCATCAACTCTGACGCTGGCACCTGCACTTTGAGGATTTCTTCCAGTTATGGGGAAGCTTCTCTCCTGCATTGCAGTAAGAATGGATCTCTGCAGATTCCCAAGATGGGTTATCTCATCAACAAAAAGAACACCCTCATGTGCCTCATGTACGGATCCGGCTATAACGCGCTCATATGGCATGGTTCCGAGCTGAGGATGGCCTCCATATGGATCATGCCTTACATCTCCAAGAAGCTCGGTTTCACTGGCTCCAGTGGCCAGAATGAAAGGTGTTCTTGAAACTGGAACTATAACCTTGGACGGGCTCTTCTTCTCAATCTTTCTCCTTCTTTCCAGTGTTTTCTCATCAAGGGCCCTTATTCTATCCCCGTATCTTTCGTAAATTATGACTTCTTCCCTTTCGCCGATCCTTCTGGTTGAGGTAACCCTTTCAGTGCTATTCTGCACTCCGAATGCTGCCCCTATTACATTGAAAACGTCTCCGAAGGGTCCCTGCTGGACATTCTGAACCTTGGGGTTGTTGCAGTTAGGGCATGTTGCCTCTGCTGGAAGTGAGTAGAAACCGCACTTTCCGCATCTGTATCCAAGTCTTTCCGCTATGGTTGGAGGGACATCTCTTGGATCATATATTTCACCCTCCACAGAACTCATCTCCTCCTTCTCCCTGTTTATCTCAGAAAGTGATTTGATCTCAACAAATGGCCTCTCAGGATACTGTGGATTGTGTACAACCCTGACCTCCTGTTTAGGTCTTTCCAGATAAAATGACATGGCCTGCGCAATCATTGACTTGCCGACACCAGGAGGGCCCACAAGCAGGAGATGCCTCCTCTGCATTGCAGCAATCTTTGCCATTCTAACCGCATCCTCCTGACCGATGACCCTGTCGAGAGGATTGGTTGGAATCTGTACGTAGGATGTGTCAGAAAGGTCCTTGAAATTTATGCCTGCTGATGGCGTTCCCATGATATCACCCTGATCTCTGTGGGTTTCTTGGTTATGTTTCCAAGTTTGGCGCCATAAATGTTCTTTACACCTATCTTGTAAGCGACATCAACCAGTCTCTGGGAAATAACTCCTCCTGTAATAATTGTCTCGGCTTTTTCCATCTGGGGGATTTTTTCAACTGTTTCCGTAATGGGAATGGTGCTCAGCAGTTCTCCATTGCTGCCGTAAACTTCGGTCATCTTTTCCTTGAGGAGTGAATTTCCGCGTTGCTCTATGAATTTTGGATTGCGGAGGTCCATTGGGGCCTCCTCTATCTGCTCCTGTGGTTCCTCCTGAGGCTCATTCCTTTCCTCTCTCTCATGCTTCTCAGGTGCCCGTTCCTTCTGCTGCTCCTTTTCCTCCTTGTAATTTTTTATCTCAACAACAGCTTTTGCGTCCTCGTATCCTCTCTTTGAGTGTTTATTGTTCTGTGATTCCTGTGAGGTCCGGTCATTGAGTTCCTTAAGCTCCTGAGTCATCCCCCTCATTCCAAGGTACTGTTCAATGGGGGTTTTGTAGCGAAGCGCCTTAACTATCTGTTTGTATGTGAGTTCCTCAACCTCAGTTCCAGGTGGCGCTCTCGCGACGAAATCAATCTCAGCAACCTGAAGCATCTCCTTCAGGATGAGGTCGCCTCCCCTGTCTCCGTCCAGAAATACTGTAACTGTGCGTTCCCTTGATAATTTCTGTACCGTCTTTGGAATGCTTGTACCCTGCACAGCTATGGTATTCTTGATGCCGTATCTCAGGAGGTTCAGTATATCGCTTCTCCCCTCTACAACAATTATTGAGTCTGAATCCTTTACCGCAGGTCCTGCAGGAAGGTGATCTTCGCCGTAGGTGATGATCTCCCCTTTCTCCACTTCAGTCCTGACAGAAGATATAATACTCTCTGTGACGCTCTTTCCACTCTCCGTCATGCTTTTGTAGAGTTCTTCAGCCCTTGAAATGACCTTCTGTCTCTTCTGTACCCTTACATCCTCTATGTTCTCAACCTCGACCTTAGCCTTGCATGGCCCTATGCGGTCTATGGTTTCAAGAGATGCCGCGAGAATTGAGCTTTCAACCTGGTCAAGTCCAGAGGGTATTAAAACGAAGCCCTCTGTCCTTCCCTTTTTGCTGTCTATCTCGACTTCTATTCTTCCTATTTTTCCACCTTTCTGGAGGTCTCTGAGGTCCAGCTCCTCTCCAAGGAGCCCCTCAGTCTGACCGAATATGGCGCCAACCACATCCGGTTTCTCAACCACCCCATCCGTGGTAATCTTTGCTTTTATCAGATATTTTGTTAGATTTGGATCTACATTCAATGTAATCACCTTTATGATATGTAGTGGAAAGGGATAGAGTGGAAAGCTCCCGTTTCCTGCTAATAATCATGATGAATGAATTGCTAAAGTCTATATAACGTCATCGCCAAGATTTAAGAATTTCCGCAATGAATTGGGTCAGGCCCAAAACATTCAAGAGAACGGGAACCCAAGAAAAGGGCTCCTGTACCGAGGAAATCCAGTGTTTTTCACTTATCTGTAATACTTGCATGAAACTTCATCCGCTGATAAATATTTATATCGTTCAAATATCTGCAGTAGGCTTTATGATCAGATTTGGAATAGCAGGAATCCCTCTTACAAGTAAAGGAAGAACTTTCATAGAATCAGTTGAGGATACTCACACACTTGGGCTAAATGCTCTTGAGGTACAGCTTCTCAGAGTCAATGTTGAGGAAAGGCCTGCCCTAGATTATGCAGGAATGAGGCCAAGGGATGTTGACTCAACAATCATTGTTGATGTTCTCAGGGAAGATGAGAATGGAACCTATTCAGGAATCGGTATAGACACAGTGATCGAAGAGGATGACATCGTTCAGGAGCTCTTCTGGAACATGGCAAGAAATTACGAAGACCTCAGGGATGGAGGAGAGCTGGCAAGGGAGCTGGATGTCAGACTTTCAATTCATGCTCCATATTACATGGAACTTCTCAACCAGGGAGAGATGGGCGAACGATCCTACAATCATCTCAAATGGGCTCTTATAATAGGGAAGGCAATTCAGGCTAAGAGAGTAATAACACATACAGGATTTTACGCTGAACCCAAGAAGGACAGTCTGAAGATTGCAAGCAGGGTCTACACTGACCTCTCAAAAAGCTACAGCACAGAGTCGGGTTATCCTGTTATAGGGGTGGAAACATCAGGAAAGAGTGAGATATTCGGTTCTGTTGCCGATGTAATTGCACTTGCAAAGAAGGTAAAGGAAATTGAGCCCATACTCAATTTCCCCCATGTCCACTCCCTCAATGGCGGTTCCTTAATAGAGGTGAAGGATTTCGATGCAGTGATAAGTGAGTTCCTTAAATTTGCAAAGGGAGACCTTTACACGGAGTTTGCAGGTGTGGACTATACAGATCACACCGAGAAGAAGTTAATGGCCATAAAACATGGCGATCTGAAGTTTGAAACTCTTGCTGAATCACTTTCGGCTCTTGATGATGATGTTACTGTGATATCTTCATCTCCTCTGCTTGAGCATGATTCCCAGTACATGAATCTCATGTATCTGAGGGCAGTATCGAAGAAGTTCCAGAAAAAAGCACAGATGAAGAAGGTGGTGGGATAAATGGCAAGGGAATATCCTGTGAAAAAAGGGCTTAAAACAGATCCGGACACTATTCTTTCCAGCGCTAAGGAACTTGGCATAGCAGGAAAAATAGAAAACAGCCACGTTTTGCTTTCAATTCCAGGAATAAGGAAAATTGACATTTTCAACGAGGGCAAGAAGCTCATGGTTGAAACAGAGAATGAGGATAAGAATCCCGATCCTATGAAGACTCTGAGAATGTTCAACGACCTTATGGAAAAGATAACAGGTTACAGTTCAAAGGAAAGAAAGAAAAAATTTAGTAAATTATAATTAAAACAGAACAAGATTACTTGTATTTGATCTTGCTTGATGCCCTGAAGACGAACTTCTTCTTGGACGGGACGTTTATAATTTTCTTAGTCTGCGGGTTTCTTGCAGTTCTGGCTTTCTGTTCCTTCCTTTCGAAGATACCAAAGCCGGCAAGGTTAATCTTTGTTCCCTGCTTGTTGGCCTCAGCCACAACTGTGTCCAGAAATGTCTTTATGACATTCCTTGCTGTTTTCTGTGTTGTGTTTGTCTTCTTTGCCACAGACTTAGAGAGTTCGCTAATTCCTACCAAATCATCTACCTCCAGATAGATGATATATTTAGTTATATTAAAATATTTCTATTGCACTTTTACTGCACTTAAAATTTCAATGGGTCTTCTGGTATTGTGTATTTATGATAAAAATTATGGCATAAAAGCTGCCTTTTCTGTTTATTTGAATTTTGCGCAGTCTCCGGACACATACATTAATTTATCTATTTCCAAGGCATGAAGAGTGCAATGAAACTGATCGAGAACTGGTTTTCAGAGAGATATTCAGACAATCTGCAACTGTCATTCAGGGTTATGGACCAGCTGCTGTCTGTAAAGACTGATTTTCAGAGGATTGACATCTTCGAAACATACGACTTCGGGAAGCTCATGTCCATAGATGGTACTGTTCAGCTCACTGAAAGGGATGAATTTGTCTATCATGAGATGATTACCATGGTGCCTTCGGCAATGTTCAAGGGAAGGCCCAAAAAGGCACTCATTATTGGTGGAGGGGACGGAGGTACCGCAACACAGCTGCTGAAACTGGGTTTCGATCATATTGTGAACGTGGAAATAGATGGTCAGGTTGTGGAGGTTTCAAAAAAGTATTTCCCGGAGATTTCAAAGGCATTTTCTGACAGCAGGGTCAGGCTTCTGGTAGAAGATGGCATCAAATATGTCCACAACACTGATGA
>JAKAAJ010000034.1 GCA_021802365.1 Thermoplasmata archaeon
TCCTCAACATTCCTCGGAGCCAGGACTATTCTCTGGAAATCACCCTGGGATGCCCCAAGGACAAGGTTAAGGTCGCCCTGTTCTGTCTTGGTTGGGAGGCCAGTTGATGGGCCTGCCCGCTGAGATTCGTATACAACAAGAGGTACTTCCATCATTCCTGCCATACCCAGTGCTTCAACCATCAACGAGAAACCTCCACCAGAGGAGCCTGTCATGGCCCTGACACCGGCATAGTTTGCACCTATGGCCATATTAATTGCTGAAATCTCATCTTCCGGGATCTTAACAAAAATTCCGAAATCTTTCTGATGTGATGCGAGATAGTGAAGGGCAGATGAGGCTGGTGTCATAGGGTATCCAACGTACATTTTGAGTCCTGCATTGACTGCGCCAAGACCCAGTGTCTCTCCCCCACTCATCAGATAGTATTTCTTGTTGGAGGTTTTCAGTTTGATCGGCAGCTTTTTGAAATTTGCCTTGTAGTATTCATATCCCTCTTTGGCAGCATTTACATTCTGCTCCGCAATCTCCCCCTTGTTTCCGAACTGGTCTCTTATAACTCCTGCAAGCGTTTCAAAATCAATACCTATAGAAGCCATTGCCGCCCCTATGGCAACTGTGTTCTTCATAAGGGCATTCTTGCTGTGTTTTGAGGCTATTTCATTAAGAGGCATCTCAACGTAGTCAAGATCATACTTCTGGAAATTAGTGAGCCCCTTGTCAAAAATTGCAACTCCATCCTTTGTCAGCGGGGATGCTCCGCCTTCATTTATTGAGGGGTTAGTATGCCTTTCAAGAGCATCCTTGTTCAATGCTATTAAAACATCAAGCCCATCACCCTGGGACTTTACCTTTCTGTCACTGGCCCTTATCTGATACCAGCTCTGTCCACCTCTTATGATGCTTTGATAATAATTGTAGGTGTTTACATGGAGACCTATTCTTGTAAAAGTCTTTGCTATAATGAGGCCAGCTGATTGCACACCGTCTCCGGCAGCCCCTCCGACCCTTATAACTACCTCATCAGTTTTCATGATAAATCACTACTGTATTTCCCAAGTCTATTAAGCATTTTTTCTTGTTATAGTATAATGAGAATTTCCCGCACAGGTTCACTTATCTGATATTGATTTCATAATGAATTAATATCTATCAGAAATATCCATGCATGTCGAGAAAAGAGCATGATGTCATAGGGGAGGTTGAAATTGCCGACCAGTACTATTATGGAATCAACACTCTCAGGGCCAGGGATAATTTCAGAATAACCGGGGAGACCGCTGACTCTGACCACATAGATTCCATCACTGCAATAAAGATGGCAGCTGCCATTGCCAACAATAAAGGAGGATGGCTCCCAAAGGACAAAGCTGATGCAATTGTTGCTGCCTGCAGGGAGATACTTGATGGCAAACACCATGACCAGTTCATAATTGACAAATTTCAGGCAGGAGCCGGCACCTCATACAATATGAATGCCAATGAGGTTATAGCCAATCTCGCCCTTGAGCATGCAGGAAAGAAGAAAGGTGAATACAGCTTCATACATCCAAATGATCATGTGAACATGAGCCAGTCCACCAATGATGTTTATCCAACTCTGATAAGAGTTGTATCTTACAGGAAGGGCAATAAGGTGTTGGAGGAACTTGACCTTTTAATTAGAAGCCTCCAGAAGAAATCGAAGGAGTTTCAGCATGTTATAAAGACCGGCAGAACTCACCTTCAGGACGCCGCACCAGTAACATTTGGGCTTGAGATTTCTGCATGGGCATATACGCTTGAAAAAGGAAAAAAGGCTTTGGAACAGGCCCTTGACTACATACTTGAGCTGAACATAGGAGGTACCGCAGTAGGCACTGGTATCAACACTTCACCGGGTTATCAGGATTCCGTTGTGGAAGAGATATCAAAAATAACCGGTCACAGTTTCAGGAAGAGCTATAATCTGCCTGGAATAATGGAATTTATGTCAGATTTCTCAAGGCTTATGGGTGCAGTAACAGATATTGCCCTTGATCTTACAAAGATATCCAATGACATAAGGCTTCTTTATTCGGGACCAGGCGCCGGCATCCATGAGATCAGAATTCCAGCAGTGCAGCAGGGCTCCTCCATTATGCCCGGAAAGATAAATCCCTCAATAGCAGAGGCTATGAATATGATATGTCACTCCATAATGGGTGCCCAACAAGCCCTAAATGTGTCCGTTCAGGCTGGACAGCTTGAACTCAACGTGATGATGCCACATATTGATTTTGAGCTGACCAGGTCAGAAGACCTTTTAGCCAATGGAATGAGGATGTTCAGAACAAAACTCATAGATGGACTGGAGGCCGATGAGGAAGTATGTAAAGAACATCTCAGCAGAAGCTTCGGTTCCGCTGCTCTGATGAACCCATACCTTGGTTATGATACTGTTGCAAAGATAGTAAAGGAGGCGGTAGAAACAGGGAAATCAATCAAGGAACTGGCATTAAAGACAGGAAAAATTGATGAGAAAAAATTTGAAGAGATAATGGCTTCAGGCATTCCCAAATAGGTCTGCTGATGAGGATATATTTCGAATCTTATGGATGCACCCTCAACAAGTCAGAGGCGGGTCTCTATGTCAACAGCCTCCTTAAGGACGGGTCCACAATAGTAGATAACCCAGCCGATGCTGATCTAAGCGTTATATCAACATGTGTGGTGATAAAACACACAGAGAGCAGGATGCTTTCAAGGATACAGGAGCTTTCATCTGTTTCGAAGGTCAGGGTAATGGGATGCCTGCCACCAGTTAGTGGGGGAACTCTTGATTCTGAGGCCATAGAAGTCCTTCATCCAAGGGAGATGCGTTCATTCTACTACGGTGCACTCGATGACATTGAGATAAGGGAGCCTTCACTGTTTGACGGAATACCCATAAACCAGGGTTGCACAGGGAATTGCAACTTCTGTATTTCTAGGGTTGCAAGGGGAAAACTCCTTTCCCGCCCCGTAAATAAAATAACCAGCCAGGTCAGAATGCAGCTGGAAAGGAACATAGGCGAGGTGCGTATAAGCTCGCTTGACACTGCTGCATACGGAAAGGATACAGGCGTCAGGCTTCCAGACCTCATAAGGGCCATATGCTCTATTGAAGGAGATTTCATGCTTAGAATTGGAATGATGGAGCCACGAAATACCTATGAAATAGTCGACGATCTGATGGATTCTTATTCAGATTCTAAGGTGTTTAAGTTCCTGCACCTGCCTGTACAGAGTGGCGATGATAGAATCCTTGATTCCATGAACAGAGAGTACAAACTGGATGAATTTCTCAAGACAGTTGAAAAATTCAGGAAATCCTATCCTGATGGGACACTATCCACGGACATAATTTCCGGCTACCCAGATGATGATGAGGAAAGTTTCAACAACACCCTTAAAATGCTTGAACTGACCAGGCCTGAGATAATCAACATAACAAGATTTTCCCCCAGACAGTATACCAGGGATTTTAACAGGAAGCTGCCAGATTCCGGCCGGATTAAAAGATGGACCTCCGAATATACAGAAATGCACAGGAATATCATTAGACAGAAAATGGAAAGCCTCCATGGAAGAATTGAGAGTATTTTCCTTACTGAGAAAGTAAAGGATCATACAACAATGGGAAGGGACCAGTCCTACAGGGCTGTTGTTGTTCCAGGTGACCTACCCCTGTATTCGAGAATTGATGTTGAGATTGTGGAACACGGCAGTACCTATCTGATAGGAAAGCCCATCTAATTGATGGGGTCCACTGCTACAATTTCGTCCATAATGTATCTTGTGGGTTTCTTAATGCCAAATACCATCTGGAATTCCTGAGGAGTCAGGACAGGCATCTTGAACTTGTCTTCCTCATCAATTGGGACTCTTGGGCAACCGGTGAAGACAACTGCATCGCACATCATGTTTTCGAAGTCGGATGGCCTGGCCTCATTGGCCACAATCAGAACTGGATCAATGCCAATTTGCCTGGCCTGGGCCATTATTGTCTCTGCGAGCCTCATCCTGTACTGTCCTATTTTGGAATCTACAACAACGAGCAACTTTTTTGCATCTCTTGCCTGATATATCCTGGCATACCTTTTCCTTAAAAATCTGTCTGTTTCAGCACTTATATCCTCTATTCCTCTTAAGTTAAGATCAAGAATGAACACTGGCTTTTCGGATGAGAGCTGTGTTCCAATCCCATGAAACTTTCCGGTGCTCACGACCAGATAACAGTCCACCTCACCAGAAATTGAATGAGCTGCACTGAAATTGCATCCAAGAACCTGTCCAGGATACTTCATCCTGCTGTCCTGCTTCCCTATGACAGTACTGAATCCAAGCCTTTCCAGCTGGGTCTTAACCCTGTGCATCATATCCAGATACTGTATGGAGCACAGGAGTCCTATTTTTCTGTACCCCTTATCTGAAAGTATCCCGTAGGCGGAGTCAGATATCTCTGGGAATTTCTCCATCCTCTTCTCTATAAATATAACCGGTCTGGGATATTTAATGTTGGGAATTTCGGAGTGGCCAAGCTGAACAATATAGTCCACTCCCTCATATACATCTTTATTGCCGATGTCGCATGCCCCGTAAAATGCTTCTGAGGTAACTATGACACTGAAATGTTTTGACAGTTCAGTGAAGTAGGAGAACACGTCAGGTTTAAGCCCATCAGGTAACTGCAATAGGACCCTCTTGCCTCCGTTCTTTGTTATTTCCTCTATTGCACTGCTTAGATCTAGTTTCAATGCCCACTCATCACTATTAAGAATTTAACAGATTCTAATAAAACGAACCGTTGTCATTGTAAATTATCTCTCCTCCCCTAATAACTCTGGAAATCATTCTGGAGCCGTAACGGTAAGGTATTTCCCTGTAGTCCGCTGCATTCAGTATGATCAGGTCAGCCGATTTTCCGGGTTCAATTGAGCCTATTTTATTATTCTCCCCCAGTGAGAATGCTCCATTTATCGTGGCAGCAGATAGGGCTGCTTCGATTGAAATGCCACAGTATCTCACTGCAAGGTATATTGCAAACAGCATGCTTGTATTTCCAGAAACTGGTGAACAGTCAGTGGATATTGAGAATGGGACCTGGTTCTCATAGAACATTCCAATATCCGGATATTTGCCATCTTTGATGTTGAATGCAGTTATAGGAAGGAAATTCGCAACTGCGCCCGAAGCCTTTATCCTTTCCATGCCTGCCTTATCTGTTTCAAGGAGGTGATCAACGGATGCCACTTTCTGACCATTAAGAAGAGTGAGACAACCTATATTGGCAAGTTCATCTGCATGCAAGCGTAATTCAAACCCCATGGATGATGCGGCCCCGAAAAACCTCTCAGTGGACTCCTTTGAAAATGCACCTTTATCACAGAACGAGTCTGCAAATCTTGCCTTTCCCCTGAATAGAGGAAGCATTTTGCCCAGAACCATTTCCAGATAAGAGGATTCTGTCATTCCCTTTGGAATGGCATGCAATGGAAGGAAGGTCTTTGAAACCCCAATTATGCCAGTTGCAGATATCCTGTCCATTACTCGCAGCATTTTCATCTCGCTTTCCGTTTCTAGACCGTAACCTGTCTTCATTTCCATGAAAGTGGTGCCTGTTGATATGGCATCTCTGACCCTTTCAAGGCTCTGCCGGAATATTGTATCCTCATCTGTATCCCGGGTATCCTGAACTGTTCTGTATATTCCGTTCCCGGAGTTGAGGATCTCAAGGTAAGTCCTGCCCTGAAGCTTCTGATAGAATTCTTCATGCCTTGAGCCACCGTATACTATGTGTGTATGAGAGTCCACAAAACCAGGCATTATCACCTTGCCCGTCGCTTCTATGACTTCTGGATTCTCGGAAGATATGAATGAGTCCAGGCGGCTGTCTGGAATTATATCTCTTATCTTTGAACCATCAATTACGACTGATACGCCATTCTTGATGGACAGTGACTCCATGGATTTTCCTGAAAGGGGTTTCCAGCCTGAACCCTCCATTGTCAGGATCTGGGAAGCGCCTGTTATGACCTTAAGGGGCATTCATTCTCTTCATGGTCATTTGGGTTAATTTCTTTTGGCTTCCAATTCAGATGAAAATAGAACCAAATATAATGAAGAGAAAGAAACCGGCCGCAACGGGAATTAGGAAAGGAACCCTGTATACAAGGTATTCGCCTGAGCCCCTTTTCCTTTTGGCGAAGGCAATACCTGCTGCACTTTCAGCATCCCTGCTATATGGAATCCTAAATCCAGTTGCCCCGAATTTACGGAATGCAGAGGATATATGTATGAATTCAGCAAGAAGAAAAACAAGAGATGCAAGCACAATATAGAACAGTATGAAAACACCATTGGCAATAAGCCCATCAAGGGCAATGACACCCCTGAGTAGAGAGACGTTCACACCCGTAAATGAGAAAATTAAGGAAATTATTCCCTTCGTGTCTCCTATTCCGAAAAGCGTCTGTCTGAATCCTGTTATGAAAATAAGAGCGATTATAAAGAATTCAAAACCATAGATTGGATATGAACTCAATGATGCTATAATTATTGCTCCAATCATCATCAGAACCCCAGAGATAATGTATCCGTAAGAGGATGGCCTCAGAAATGACAGAACGAAAGCTGCCACACCAAGAAGAATGAAGATGGGCGGACTGGATATCAGTATATTTATCACCACCCCGATCACAATAATTGGAACGAAAAGAAATGGATTAACTGACCTTTTTCTTGAATCCCTCTCCGCTCCATAAATTAGGGAAATGGCCGTAACTAAAATCAGTAGAGATACAGCAATTGTGCCTGTTTGCTCAGATATCATTTCAAAGGCGACCGTCCAGATGAAGGAATGCTTTTAGAACTGAAGAATAGTCTAGGTTTCCCAGCCCAAGAAGCATGGCTGACCGGTATATGCTGTTGGAAACAGAAGATATTGGCATTGATAAACCTGGCTCCGCAGAAAGGTCCTCAACCCCTCTCATGGACCGGGTCAGATCCCTTAATGAAGTTCCTGGAAGGAATTCTCCTTTCATTACCGTTTCTTTCTTCAGGCTTAGAATCTCCGAAGAACAGGGGCCCTGGGATATGATTTCCATTGACTTCTCCCGTGGGATTCCAAGCCTTTCTGCAGCCACAACGCTTTCAAGAGATGATGCAAGAATGGTTGCTGCAAGCTGATCGGCGATAAGTTTCATCTTCACAGACCCATGAGGGGATGCTAAAAAATGTTTTTGCGATGAATACGCATCTATTATTTCAGAAACCTTGCCATATGATGCCTGATCCCCTGAAACAAGTGATGTTATCCGCCTCTCCATTGCCATCTTAACATCCCCTAGCATTGTAGCTTCAATATAGTTAACAGCCGCCTCAGTGCACCTCACTGACAATTCTGCCGCCAGAGAGACTGATGTAGTACTAAGGTTCACCACGATGGAATTCGCCCTGATAGTGGACAGGAGGCCTCTCTCACCCATAAAAAAAGAATAGCATGCGCTGTCGCCGGTGAGGCACACAAAAATGATGTCACATGCATAGGCCAGCCTGTATGGCTCGTCATAAAATTTAATCCTGGGAAAAAGAACAGCTTTTTCAGAATTTCTGTTATATACGCCTTCAACCTCGAACTTTCGTGAGATGTTTCTTAAGATTGGTATTCCCATCCTTCCAAGGCCGGCAAAACCTATCTTTGCCATTAAATCACAACCTCTCTATGCTCATAACCGGGGTGCCGGTATCCTGGAATGCACACTGAATAGAGCTGTACAGTACGGACCGGTTGTCGAGATAGGATCTGACAGTATTGAGCGCCAGTTCCGGGCGATTATTTTCCTGGCTTATGTGTGTCAGTATTATATCAGAATCTTCTTTGGCCATTTTACTGATTGCTTCAGCTGACTGCTCGTTGGAAAGGTGCCCGGAGTCGCCCATTATTCTTCTTTTTAAAGGAAATGGATAGGATCCGGTTTTTAGCATCTCAAGATCATGGTTTGCTTCAAAGGCCAGTATATCGCTACCTTTTGACTCCTTCAATAGGTCCGCTGAAACATGGCCAAGATCGGATACAACAGATATTTTTCTGCCTCCACTCCTTATAACATACGCTACCGGTTCTGATGCATCGTGTGATACGTCCACCGCAGTTACATGAAAATTTCCTATTGCCACTTCCCTTCCAATTCTGTATCCGGAGTCGAGGCGCATTGCTTCGAGGGTTCCCTTTCTGCTGTAAAGGTCGATATTCCTCCTGTTTATAAGTGATCTTGCCCCCTTGCAATGATCACTGTGTTCGTGGCTTATGAAAAGGGCAGTTTCATCAAATTTGAGATCAAGTCCGTCGATGAACGATGAATACCTCTTTAGTGAAATTCCGAAATCCAGAACAAGAAGGGTTGATGAATCCCATATGACTGTACAGTTTCCCTTGCTGCCACTGGAGATCATCCTGAAGAATATGGAATCCATAGATGGAAAGATTATGGAAATATCTTAATGTTGCCATCACTTCAGGTTGGCTTGCTGATTACTTCAAACTTCCTCTCATTTCTGAGGAATGCATAAAGGCCCCATACTCCGCCGATAGTTTCCAGAGGCCCGATTATGAAGAAGAACATCGGCACCATTATCAGTGCCTTCTTCCAGAATGGGGTTTTCTCTCTGGATACCTGATGGTTTATGTGGAGGCCGTTCCAGTAGAACCATATCCAGAAACTGAATGTGAACGCCCACATAACTCCCATGGGAGGAGTGATGATCTCAAACGTTATCACATGAAGATGCTGCAGAATCATCACTCCAAGAATGACATTCTGTGTGATCATGCTGCTCCAGAATAGCACAGAATAGATGAGAAGCAGCCTGTATTTCCATGGTAGTGGGCCGTAAATGCCAAGATTTGTCAGATCGACAAGCCATCTTCTTCTCTGTTTCAGCATATCCCTTACGCTTGAGGGGGAAGCTCCATAGGTAAATGCAGGAAGGAATGATGATTTTCCAGGATATTTGCTGGAAAAACGGAGCCCGAAACAGCTGTCATCAGAAATTGGCCTTGTGCCATTATCCCATCCAATCTCTTTCTCGACGTCACCCCTCACCAGAAGATTCTCACCATGCAATCCGACCAGAGGAGTTTTTAACAGAGCAGTAAAGAAGTAGAACCTGGTCATGTCATCTGTTGGCCTCATTGAGTCCGCGAATTTGGCAATGATTGAGTTTGAATTGTCATGAGGAAATGCCAGTACGCCCTGAGCCAGAAGATACTTGTTTCCTTTGAATTTAATGTGTTCTGCTATAGCCGCTATGGTATCTGAACCCACAGAGGCATCATCGTCAAGGTGGAACAGCCAGGTATCCTTGCCAATCTCCCCCTTCTCGATGTGATATTCAAGTGCATACTGCAAAGCCCTGGATTTATTCAGGGATTTCATTTTGGTCTCATACGAGGAAGGCACAACTATCAGGTTTACATTCTTTCCTTCATATCTCCCCCTGATCTGATCTATACCCTCTGACCAGTCCTCAGTTACAAGATCAACTCTCCAGTTGTCAAGGTTTCTTGGAGCGAATTTAAGGATTGAGTCAACAACCCTGTAAAGGGCAGGCAGATTTGAAGCCTTGGCTATTGTAGGTATTTCAAAAATGACCTTTCTATCTATCCTACCTGTGAATTTGGAAATTCTCATACTATGGGAGCTTAGAGCACCTATAAATGAAAGAATTATTATCGGCATCCCGAAAGACCATGAAAGCGTGGCATATATGCTGAAAGGAGTCCATACATTGCTGAAATTAACTATGGCCAGATAGATAACCGAAAAGAATATGGCAACAAGAACCCAGAGGCTCACCCCAAGCCGTGGACCAAGCTCTCTTTCTCCCGTGTTCCATTTCATAATATAAGTGGTTAATGTTTACTTAGATAAAATATCATCTATTGTCTGACATCATGTGAAATTACCTATCATGAAACCGGATATTTACTGGATAAAATTCATTTCTTTGGAGGTTTTTTCAGAGACCTGTATATTAAAAGGAAAATAACAATACCAAGGGCAATCCCTATGTATGGGGTCAGATCCAGTGGATATATAATTCGGTTAAGGCTTATGTTTTCTGTAATAACTGTTCCGTCAGACACTGTGAAATTATAATAGAACTGATAATAGCCTTTCTTAAATGCATGCAGAGAGTACTTTCCATTAACAAGGGACACGCTGAAATTATTACCGGAATAGTTCAATGCCTTTCCATTCAGGTATATTGAACTTCCTGACGGATATATTTTCCCCTGAATGATTGAATATTTCACAAAAGTTTCATTGATTGATGTGTTTTTTCCGTTCACAGTGAAATTCCCGCTTGAACCCGGAGAATAATACTCAGTGCTATTTACCACCGTGTAGGAATAGCTTCCATTCGAGAGGGCAAAAGTTAAGTTATCTGTGGTGGCATTTTGATAATACATGTGGTTAACAATAATGCCCCACCTTGATCCGTTCGGAAGGTTTAAAGCGTGAAAAGTAACATTAAAGACAACATACCTGAATGACACATTTACGTAAGTTGTTATGCCGTTGACACTGTAATCTCCTCCGGAGGATTTTATATCATTATTATCCGGACCAGGAATATATGAATATGACCCATTGGGAACATAAATTGTTATCTGGCTGGACGAAGTAGAGTAATTGCTGCCGTCTGTGTTAACCCACCATTTCACTCCCGGTTCCAAACCCTTCTCTGTAAATATGACCGGATATTCACCTTTATAGATGTGCTCAACTTCTCCCGGCTTGAGATCAACAGTGAAGATATACTTAACGAGGGAATTGTTAACTATACTGACGGAATAATTTCCCGGGCCTAAAGTAAGATTTGCCTGCCCACCAATGAATTTATGCGGCGTTCCGTTTATTTTTATTATACCGCTGTTAAAGGGACTGCTAACTTTAAGGATTGAAATGTTAGTGGAATAATACACGACACCTGTTGCCTCTGTGCCGTTTACAATTTTCTCATAGATAGTTCCATTGTTGGAATAATAATAGGCCCTTGAAAGTGCATTGGATATGGTTTCAGCGGTATCGAGGCCATAATTTATGGCATTTGTAATCTCCTGAAAATTGTGCCCATTCCAGAACTGGAGGCTCATTGTCACGTTTGAAAGTTGGTCAGTTGTGCTTGAGCCGCCCCCAGGACCACCCATTATGAGCTCTGAGTCATAACTGAGCCCTTCTGGGTTGTTAACTTGACCATCAACGACAAAATTACTATCTCTGACAGCACCTGTGACAAATTTGAACACCACATTGTCGTAGGTTACCCAACCATAACCATCGTTGTAGCGAAGGACAACCTCCGGAGAACCACTGCTGGTCATAGTGCTGTTTGACATAAGTTCAATTTCCGTAGGCTCAGTAAGGTTGACAAAGTTCCCAGGCAGGGACTTGCTGGCAATATCATAATAAAGGGCACCTTCAGATGAGGATAATATGCTGCCATTTCCTGATA
>JAKAAJ010000035.1 GCA_021802365.1 Thermoplasmata archaeon
TTGTCGGGTGGCAGTACATATTTTACATAAATGTCCCCATAGGTATTGTTGCAATTTACATAGGTGTCAGATACATAAATCCGGGAAGGAAGGTGGAGAGCAAGCTTGATCTCCCAGGTATGCTCTCCCTGGGGCTGGCACTTGTCCTCATTTCATATGCTGCTGTTGATATTTCATCCTATGGAATCCGTCTTCTTAACATCATCCTCATAGTGGCAGGAATCCTTTCCATAACATCATTCATAATCATAGAGGGAAGGGTGAAAAAACCACTCCTTCCAATGAGGATTTTCAAAATCAGGGTCCTTTCGTTCTCTCTTCTTGCATCATTCTTTCAGAGCCTTGGATTTCTGGCAGTGGTTTTCATCATAATAATGTATCTCCAGGGTGTGAGGGGGTTAACCCCATTTGACAGTTCCCTGCTGCTTCTCCCCGGTTACCTCATAGGTAGTGTACTTGGCCCGAAGTTCGGCAAACTCACAGACAGAATTGGAGCAAGAGCCCCGGCAACAGGCGGCCTTCTTATGATGGGAGTTTCAATCCTGGTATATTCTACACTTACGGTGTCCGCGTCGCTGTATATTATTCTGGTGGCATCAGCACTAACGGGTATAGGTTCATCAATGTTCTACCCGGCCAATAACAGCGCGGTTATGGCAAACTCACCAAAGGATCTGTATGGAATGTCTTCAGGCTTTCTGAGGACCATGTCAAACATAGGGATGCTTGGAAGTTTTGTCATTTCCATATCAATCGCAAGCCTCAGCGTCTCCAGGGCAGTGGCTTTTGAAGTATTCGCAGGTGTAGGAAAACTTCTTGGAAACGTCTCAGCCTCATTCATGGTAGGGATCCATTACTCTCTTTACGTGTCACTGGCAATAATAATGATCGGTGCATTCCTCTCCTTTGTCCGGGGGAAGGAGAACAGACAGGCTTCACCTAACACATAGAACCAATTGCTGCAGTTCCGGTGTGTGAATTATTAATATTGTGATGGCATGGTTGCTCATGGTTCAGGCAGAGGATCTGAAGAGGGAACTTGGAAAGATAATCATAACAGATCCGGTAATGATGAAGCCCTATGCTACAGATGCATCATATTTTGAAGGTGTCATGCCTCTGGCAGTTGCAATTCCTGAGAATGTAGAACAGGTAAAGCAAATAATGTCATACTGCAGCAGAAACAGCATAAGGGTTGTGGCAAGGGGTGGAGGCACATCACTTACAGGGTCATCAGTTCCGACCGAGAACTCGCTGCTCCTGAGCATGGCAAGATTTGACCGGATAATAGAGGTAAAGCCTGAAGACAGATATGCCATTGTTGAGCCTGGAGTGAGGCTTGATTACCTGAATGAACAGCTTTCAGATATTGGATTCTTCTATCCTCCTGATCCGGCAAGTTCAATAGCTGCAACTGTGGGAGGCTCAATATCAACCAACGCCGGCGGCCTGCGGGCCTCTATGTATGGAACCACAAAAAACTGGATCCTGGGACTGGAGGTTGTTCTTCCTAATGGTGACCTGATCAGGACCGGGGGGAAGGTACTCAAAAGGACTGCAGGATATGATCTCACCTCACTGTTCGTTGGTGCTGAGGGCACTCTTGGAATAATAACCAGGGCCACATTGAAGATATGGCCGAAACCGGAGGCAACAGGAAGGATTCTGGCATATTACAGGGATATTGAGACAATTGGCCAGGCCATATCCGAGATGAAGAGGATTGGCATAACACCACTCATAGCGGCATTTCTTGACAGGATAACCATGGATTCCCTCCGGGATTCGCGGGGAATAAAATTTCCGGAGGATGCCAACTACATGCTGATCATTGATGTGGCTTCGGAGGAGGTTGCAATTGAGGGAGAGATGGAAAAGGCAAGGAAGGTTCTGGAGAAATACAACCCGACAGAACTGGAGGTTACCAGAGACAGAGAACGAATGGAAAAGATTTACGAGGCAAGAAAGGGAGCCTATTCCTCTCTTCTGAATCAGAGAAAATCTATGTCGGAGAAGGTGGTAATTGGAGATATTGTTGT
The DNA here is from genome assembly GCA_021802365.1 of Thermoplasmata archaeon. Next base: position 2,040 of record JAKAAJ010000035.1, read on the forward strand.
TCCGGCATCACATCTGCCGGAAGCACTTAAAGAGGCGTCGGCAAAGCTTCAGGAACATAATGTTAAAGCGGCTCTGTTCGGGCACATAGCAGATGGAAATATACACGCCAACATCTATGCAGATCTTTCCGATGAAAAGAACATGTCAGATGTGGAGGCCTTTCAGAGGGACCTTGCCATGATATCCATAAAACATGGGGGCAGTGTTTCCGCTGAACATGGCATAGGCCTTGAGAAGAAGGAGCTGCTGGAGATGGAGCACAGCGTGAACGAGAACAGGGAGGCTCTCGATCTAATGAAATCAATCAGGAAAATATTCGATCCCAGTGGTATACTTAACAGGGGGAAGATGTTTGACTGAGACCATAAGAGAGATGCTGGAAGATGAAGCATCTAAATGCATAAGCTGCGGATTCTGTGAAAGTGTCTGCCCAACCCTTCCTGATTCTGGCTACAGTCTCTCAAAGGGTGCCAGAGGACGTGTAATCCTTGGAAGAAACCTTGCAGAAAACGAAATGGAAAAAACTTCAGTGAAATCCTTCTACGATTCCTTTTATTCCTGCCTGGACTGTTTTGCATGCCTTCAGGTCTGTCCAGCCGGTGTGAATGCCGGAAAGGTGAGCCAGCTGGCAAGGGAGCTAATTGTTGAAAACACTTCACCAGGGGAGAGGGACCCCGTGGCAGAAATGATAGTGAATGTGACCGAAGCCACAATGAATCCACTTGGGCAGGGGAAGGCAATGGCTTCATGGTCTGAAGGCCTCGATTTTGACAGGGATTCAGAGTACCTTCTCTACACTGGCAATATGTACCAGCTCATGTCATACACCGGCCCTCTGAATTCAATGCGATCCAGAATAGGGCCCACCATGTCAGGAGCAATGGCCAGGCTTGTAGCATCCAGGCCCTCTCTCTCCTCTTTCATGTCAATGCAGAATGACAGAAGGATGGCGGAGCGAATGAACGGTGTCCTCCGCACAATATACAGCCTGCTCAGGAAGGCTGGTATAAGTGTGTGGTATCTGGGGGATTCAGAACCATATCCAGGTACGTTCATAAATGATCTCGGCTACTCTGAGAAATTCAGGAAGTATGCCAGGAGGGTATACCAGATTCTCAAAAGTACAGGAAAAAAGATAATTGTGGTGGATCCACACACCTACGATCTTCTTACAAATGCATATCCTGAGGTCTTACCTGGATATGATCTTGAGGTGATCCATTACCTTGACCTCATTAAAAATATTGAGATGAAAAAAAGTAGCATGAATGTTGCACTTCATGAACCATGCCACCTTGTTCTGAGAAATCCACAGAAAAATACTCCCCGGGAGATCATGGAGAAGAGTTTCATGATTCACCTGTCAAAGAGGAGCGGAAAGAGGACAATGTGTTGTGGCGGACCTACAGAACTTCTTTTCCCGGATCTGTCAGAGAAGATATCAGAGAGAAGGTTCAATGATCTCCGGTCACTGGGGGCTGAAAGAATAGTGACTGCCTGTCCCATATGTTTCGCAAACCTCAACCGTGACGGGACGGTCATGGAAATAGCCGAACTGATAGCCTCAAATCTGATGTAAGGCAAATTATATAGCACTTACACCACTTCGTGATATTCATGCGACTGGTGGATATGCATCAGGATCTAGCTTTCTCATCCATGAGGATGGATGTATTCAGGAAGGCAGAGCAGTCAAACATCACAATGCTCAGGGATCTGGAGAGCTGTGTAATATTCGGTTCAATATTCCCACACATTCCATTGGTGACAGATCAGCCTAGGGACGCGTCCATGGTAACAACACCTTCCAGGGACATGCTTCTCAACCAGATTCTCTTCTATAGAAAAATGTGCAGAGATGAATCCCTGGGTCATGTGGTATCAAAAGGAAATCTGGAAAATCCAGGAGTCAACATACTTTTCGCTCTTGAGGGAACAGACACCCTCATTACAAATTCCGATATTGAGATGCTTCACACCATGGGAGTGAGATCCATTGGCCTGACATGGAATTATGATACAAAATTCGCTGCCTCCTGCCATTCAAGAAAGGATTATGGTCTTACAGGATCAGGGGAGAGGCTGGTTGATGACTGCAACAGGCTTGGCATTGCAGTTGACATGGCACACTCTAGCAGAAAGACCATGCTTGACACCTGCTCCATATCATCCAGGCCAGTTATATTCTCTCATGGAAATGTAAGTTCAGTTGATTCCCATATAAGGAACATCGATGATCAGTGCATTGACGCCATCTGCTCCACCGGGGGGCTCATAGGGATAACTGCCATACCTCAGACTCTGGGTTCAGAGCCATCAATAGAGAGGATGGTCCAACATGCAGAATATGTCGGGGAGAACTTCGGCTGGGAACATGTAGCGATAGGTACAGACTTTCTGGGAATAGATTCAACCCCGAAGTGTTTTGAAAATGTCGGGAACATGTCCAGGCTAAGGGAAATGCTTGGCTCTCACGCTGAGTCAGTTCTTTACCACAATGCTGTCAGGGTGTTGAGGCAGATTCTTGAATAAAATTATCTGCCCCTGTACTCAGGCTTCCTCTTCTGAAGGAATGCTGTGATTCCCTCCTTTATGTCCTCTGTTCCGTAGAGAAGGCCCATGGACATGGCCTCCATCTCAAGGCCACTGTCCTCAGACACATCGCTCCCCTTGTTTATCAGCCTCTTTGCAATGGCAGCTGATATTGGGGCAACTTTTACTGCAAGGTCTCTGGCCATTTTATCTGTCTCTGCCTCGATCTGATCAGCTGGGAACATCTTCCAGGCAAGCCCGGTTTCCATTGCAAGCTTCCCATCAAGCCTCTCTCCTGTAAGTATTATCTGCATTGCCCTTGATACACCCAGGAGTTTCCGAAGCCTCTGGGAACCGCCCCATCCCGGTATCAGGCCCAGCGTCACCTCAGGGAACCCGAATGTACAGTCTGGAGTGATAACACGGAGATCGCACCATATGGAGAGCTCAAAGCCACCTCCAAGAGTGTATCCCTTCATCTCGGCAATTGTAATCTTGGGGATCTCAGAAAGCAGGCGGAAGATTCTCTCACCTCTTCTGGAATTTTCTGCAAAGTCCATTGTGCTGCTGAAGAACTGATTGAGCTGAGCTCCTGCTGATAGATTGTTCCCCTTTCCACGGATAATTATGACTCGGGTCTCCCTGCGGTTCCATAAGGAGAGCAGATGTTTCTCAAGAGAATTCAGCACTTCAAGGCTCAGAAGGTTGTTCCTTGTGTTTTCAATAGTGAGAACTGCCGTGAAATCGGCGTCCCGGAGGTCAAGTTTCACAGGGTCCGCCTCCGGAGACGCAGAAACCGCATCCATCTTCTCTTTCTGTTCCGTTACTTTTCCGGAGATCTTTCCGGAAATTGCATCCTTCAGTTTACCGCTGACGATGGAATCGGCAGGTTTAAAAATGTCAGTGTGGAACTTTTCACTCAATTTTAGGAGTTTGTTTTTTATCTCTGCGTTTGTAAGGCTCTCTGCAACTGAAATTGGCCCGAAGGGTCTGTTCATCCCAAGCTTCACTCCAGTCTCAATATCGGAGGGGGTGGCAACGTTCTGTTCAAGAAGCCTCACAGCTTCGTTGATCTCCACTGAAAGGACATCCATCAGGTCTATCACTGATGATGGTTCAGCCTTTGGAATCTGGGCCTTCCCATCCTTCCAGGAATAGAATCCCTTTCCAGTCTTTGCTCCCAGGCGGTTCTCCTTCATCATGTCATGGAAAATGTGGCACTTTCCATATTCCGGGCTGAGAGCTTCAGAATAATATTCCAGGGAATGTGCCATGGTGTCTATGCCGACATAATCCATCAGTTCATATGGGCCCATAGGCAATCCCTGAGATTTGGCAAATGCATCAACTGCCTCCGGAGGAGCCAGTTTCTCCTGAACAATGAGACCAAACAGAAGGCTTTCAGGGGCGTTGATCCTGTTTACAACAAATCCAGGAGTATCCTTTTTCACAAGTATGGGGGTCTTGCCCATTCTCCTTGCAAGGTTCATGAGCGTTTCAGCAGTTTCATCTGAGGTTGCCTCTGACCGTATTACCTCCACAAGTTTCATAACGACCGGCGGATTGAAAAAGTGAAAACCGGCAAGCCTTGAGGGATCAGATATCCCCTTTCCCAGAGTGGTGATCAGGATGTTTGAGGTATTGGATGCGATAATTGTGTCCTTTCCTGATGCCCTGAATGCTCTCTGTATAACATCCTGCTTTACCTTCTCTATCTCAGGGACAGCTTCAACAACAAGATCCGCTTCTTTCACAGCCTCCTCCAGGCTCCCGGTAAATCTGATCCTGGAGAGGATTGCCTGAGGCTCCTCCTTAAGCTTTCCAGATTTCTGCATTCTGGAAAGGCTTGTTTCAATGGATGTCTTTGCCCTGGACAGTGCCTCCTCATACGCATCGGCTATCTGCACCTCTATTCCGGAAACAGCCATAACTTCCGCTATTCCGTGCCCCATTATTCCGGCCCCGATAACGGCCGCCCTCTTTATTTCCAAAAGATCACCTCTTGAATTTAGAGGCTATGGATGTCAGTTTCTGCGCACTGAAAATATCCCCTGAAACCTTCAGGGACCCTCCCATGAATGCTGTTACTGCGTTTGCCTGGCCTGACAGGACCTTTGACAGAAGATCATCAGTGGCAGATATTGTTGCCGCAACATTTTCCGCTTTACCCTTTGAGATCTCTATATCTCCGTTTTTGATAGCCACATAGAACGGTTCCGAGTCGCTGGGGTTGAACTGAAAAGTCTTGTCGAAGCCCTTTAGTTCGTTCTTTGCTTCCTGGCTGCCCTTCGCCTTTTCAACCATCTCGCTGAGAAGTTCAAAAGATTTCATGAATGGAGAGTGAAAAAAAGGTTAAAGTCTTTCCTAAAAAAAATTAAGAGTGGCTGTAAGCTTCAAGAACATATTCCGCAAACTGGTCATCGGGATATGCTCCAACAAACTCAACCTCGCCGTTTATGAGTATGTGCGGGACGCTTGAAACACCAGCATCCTCTGCCTCTTTCTCAAATTCAAGGGATTCAACCATTTCACCTGTGATGTTTGGATTCAGTATGGCGAACTTGTGAGCTGTGCCAACCGCTTTCGGGCAGTACGGGCATGTGGGGGTCACGAAGACCTTTATGTTCAGTGGCTTATCTATCTTCTTTATTATCTCCAGTGCCTTGGATGAAACATCTGCTTCCCATTTTGAGACATTCTTTATGTCCTCTATCAGTGAACCGAACTCGTATCCACTTGGAAGCCCGGAATATCTTATTCTTCCGTCTGTTGAACCATGCTTCGTTACGATGGTTGTCGGGTATTTTGTAACATTGAACTTTGAAGCAAGATCTTTGTTCTCCTCCATTGTATAGTTAACGAAGTGAATCTTGTCTGAAAGCTCCGATACCTCATTGGCAAGCTCTATGGATTCCTTGCAGTACTTGCACTCTTCCTTGCTGGTGGTGAAAACTACAATGTCAACATCATTTGAAACGTATTTGTTGAATTCATCCATCAGGTATTTCTTGTCCTCGTCTCTTATAAGTGCCATAGAACATGATTAATTACAACTATTAAAGGTTTGGTATACAGATTTGGATATTTATCCTTCCCGGGTCTTATTCCCGGTCAAATTTATTAAGGATAATCCCAGTATGGAAAAAGATGACGGATAAGATCTTCTGGAGGGATATGTACAGAAAGAATATTGAAGCCTCGGTCACAGAATGCGATGGTTCAGGGATCATTCTTGACAGAACTGTGTTCTATCCCACTGGAGGAGGACAGCCCAATGACACAGGAAAAATATTATTCGACGGGCAGGCAGTGAATATAGTGGATGTCAAAAAAAGCGGAGAGGATGTTCTGCACATACCTGACACCTCAGTGAATATAGCCAGAGGAACAAAGGTATACGGGGAGATCGACTGGGAGAGGAGGTATTCCCACATGAGGCATCATTCCGCCATTCATGTCATTGACGGTATACTTGCAGCAAGGCATGGATCTGAGGCTCTTCTCACCGGGGGACAGATATATCAGGATCATGCAAGAATAGACATAAACATGGAAGATTTCTCAAGGGAGTTTGTTGAATCACTCCTGAAAGAGTGCAACACATTCATGTCAGAGGGCCATCGTATATACCAGAGGGAAATAACCAGAGACGAAGCATTATCCATCCCTAATCTTTCTAGAACAGAGCCTGGACGGGAGCTCATCAGATCTCTTGAGACAGTAAGAATCATAGTTATAGAGGGACTGGACGAACAGGCTGACGGCGGCACACATGTTAACAACACAAAGGAGATCGGAAGCATCTCTCTCACAGGTATCCAGAGCAAGGGAAAAAGAAACAAGCGAATAGAATTCAGGCTTGTATGATCAGTTCAGATTATTAGAAACAGAAAAAACAGCCCTCACCAATTCAAGATCAATAACCAGGATTCAGGCAATTCTTGAAAGCCTTACCGAAAGTGAAAGGTTGTCGGGAATCCTGATCTCGCCATTTTCTGTGGATAGTATAATGTTTGTGCCATCCTTGATCAGGTTCACAACGCTTCCTGGAAGGCAGTTCAGGGAGGCAAGAGACTTGAGCAGGTTCCTCTCCTCAAAGGATATTCTTTTCAGAATGTACCTGTTCTCAGGGGCAAATGCAACTGCCAGTTCCTGCTCCGGTTTAAGCGGGTCCGTGGGATTTCCATGAGGGCATGATGACGGGTATCCAAGGTTCTTGAAGAGTTTGTCACCTCTCTCCCCTTTGAAAAGATGCTCCAGCTCCATGACTGAAGCATGTGTATCCTCCCAGGGAATCTCGAGAAATCTGTAGGCAAAAACCTCTGAGATTCTATGCATCTTAACAAGTTCCACTGCCTGTGTATGCCCCTCAGGAGTGAACTTGATGTCTCCACGGTTCTTTACTATGAGTCCGGATTCAGTAAGTTTCTGCAGATATTCATGTGCAGTCGGAGGACTTATTTTAAGACGGTCCGCAAGTTCCTTCTCAGAGATATCACCAAAGGATTCAAGGAACTCCCATATTACCAGGAGATAGTCCTCCCTGTTCAGAGACATTGCATTACTGAGTGCTAACCGGACTATAAATATTATCCGGGGCGTTTAGAATCATACCATTAAAATTTTTAAAGGGTACTTTGCTAAGTTCATATTATTGCAACAGGCGAAACAGGGGATGCAGTGGCTCCCTTGAATCTCAGCGGACTCAGGACAAACATGAACTCATAAACCTTTTCCCTTGAAAGATCGTTGAGATTAATATTATCTATAAGCCTTATTCCATGCCTTGTGATAAGGTGCTGATGCACGGGAAGCCTTGCCCCTGGAATCTGCGACGGTGTTACTTCAGTGGCAGGAGTGTCGCTTCCTGTAACTGATACTTTCTTCTCAGAAAGCCACTTCGCCAGTTCCATTCCAATTCCTGGAGATCTTTCATAATAGGAATTGTATTCGGAGGGCTTTTCCCATAGTTCACCAACTCCAGTCCTGAAAAATATGGCGTCTCCAGGCTTCACTTCTATTTTCCTCTCCGCAAGGAATTTTTCAACAAATTCAGGCATGACGGGTTCGCCCTTTTTCATAATCTTTCCATCAGGGGAGGAGTCAACCATGATCCCCCTTGTTACAATTGGCGGGACATCATCTATACCAAGTCTGGGAGTTCCGTATGTTGTTGAAAGATCATATGCACTGTTTCCGTTGTAGAAGAGATTGTCATAGGAAATGTGATTCAGGGAGTCAAGATGGGTTCCAAGATGATCAGTCATCTCCACCCTGCAGAGTGCACCTCCGAATTTGTTGACAGTCTCCTCCCTGAAAGGGGGCCTTATGTCGTATGCCCTCTGTGAGAGGAGATAGAAGAAGGGGCCATGATTCTCATATCTGCCTGGCATTCCATTATACATCCTGTGGGATAGATAGAACGCCTTTCCCTTCTTCACCAGAGATGCAGCCCTGGTCATGCTCTGGGGGTTTATCTCGTTAAGTGTTCCAAGCACATCCTCCGGACCATATTCGGAGGGGTACCATTTATCTCCTGTTTGAAACCATTCGGACATATCCTGACAAATGGGAGAATCTCATAATTACTTTTTCACCTATTTTATCAGGCAAGGGAAAAGAGAAATAATCACCTGACGATGAGCCGGTATGTTCACAAGGCGTGGAGATTCAGGAGAAACGGATAACACAAGAGGGCAGAGAGTTTCTAAGGCCTCAATGCTCATAGATATAGAGGGGACAGTGGATGAACTGAACTCATTCCTGGGCCTTGCAATGGAATTCTCAAAATGGGATGACATGAAAGCAGATCTTGAAAGGATTCAGAACAACATTTTCACCCTTGGGGAGCATGTTCTGACCGAATCACATGGAAGAACACTGAGTGAGGCCGACGTGACATGGCTGGAGGAGCGTGTCAATGTGTACAGAAAGGAGATAGGCAAGATCAGGTTATTCGTCATTCCAGGCGGTTCAAAGGAATCTGCAGCCGTGCATGTGGCAAGGACGGTATCCAGAAGGCTCGAACGGCTTCTTGTCCTGTATGCGCATGAAAAGAAGCAGCCTGGGGTTGTGATGAAATATGCAAACCGCGTGTCATCGCTTCTCTTCATGCTGGCTCTTGCTTCCAACAGGCGTCTGGGCATTGAGGAAAGAATATGGCCGCTCAGGCCCGGGCAGGATAGCTGAACATGCTCAATGCATCTGATGGATCCACAATTTTGAACATTCCAAAAGATGAATCAAAATTTTTCAGAATCGCATCCTTCAGTCTGTCCCTGGTCACTCTCAGGCTACCCATTACAGATGGATCCATCCCACATGGCCTGATGGACTGAAATCCCTTGACTGCCTCATCAGAATAGTTTATGGCTACCCCATGGTAGGAAACACCGTGGTCAATGGCCATTCCAATGGAGCAAACTTTTTTACCACCATTCTCAGAAACCCATATTCCCGGCTCCTCTCCAATGTAGGGGGTGAATCCAAGATCTTTCAGTGTCAGAATGACGACATTCTCTATATCCTTCACGAACATTCTCACGTCAATCTTCTCTGTTCCAACAGGAAAGATCGGATACAGGACCAGCTGTCCCGGTCCATGGTAGGTGACATCACCACCTCTGTCCGTCCTTATTACCTGTATTCCCTGAAGGCTTGTCTCCAGAGTCTTTCTTCCCCCAGTGTATGTTGGTGGATGCTCAAGTATCATCAGGAACCTGCCCAGGTTCCCTTCAACAACAGACCTGTGGAAATGTTTCTGGATGTTCAGCGCTTCCATGTATGGAAGTGTTCCGAAATCAGTCCCTAGGTTTGAAGTGCAGAGGTTTAGAGTAGACACCCTGCGCCACCTCCATCAGGCCCTCAGATATTGTTGGGTGGGGATGAATCGTAAGGCCTATATCCATGGCATTCAGTCCTGATTCAACAGC
>JAKAAJ010000036.1 GCA_021802365.1 Thermoplasmata archaeon
AATTAGAAATTACTTTGACTGCCCAATTTCCATCAATATCTCATCCAATGTATGTGCAGGTTTCAGGCATTCCGAATCTGTGCATGCAAGTATCTGTTTTTCTGCTTCAGATGGTACATTACCTGTAGCAACTTCGGATTTCTCTAAAATTCCTTCAGAGGCTGGGTCAAGTATTGCAACATCCACTTCCGGTAGATAGTGTTCCCAGAACTTATTTTTGATATCAGCCAGATCAGGGTGGCTTTTCCAAACCTTCAGCAGGTATCCTCTGCCAATAACTTTGCCAATTGACATTGCCATATATGAGTGAAACATGGGCACAGCTTCTATATCCCCAGAAAATGTTTCTGCAATGTCAGCTGCCCTCTCTTTCAGCAAAGGATTTGCAGTTATTCTCGAAAGCCTCACCATGTTTTCAATTTCAACCGAATTTCCTCCTGGAATTGCTCCGTCGTGGCCTTCTTTAGGCCTTGTGAACAGTTCCTCACCAGAGTCAGGAGTCTGGAAATATCCTTTCCCGGAAGTGTCCCAGAATTCTTTATCCAGAGTTTCCTGAAGTTTAAGTGCAGCCTCCAGGTAACTGTTTTTGAAAGTTGAAAAATAAAGTTCAAGAAATCCGAATATGGTGAATGCGTAATCATCGAGAAATCCGTTTATGGCGGCCTCAGAGTCCCTATACCTGTGCAGCAGATGCCCGTTGGAATAAAGTTTTTCAAGCATGAACAGGGCGGCCTTTTCGGCCATATCTATCAAATCCTCCTCCCCTGTTCTTCTGTATGCAATGGAAAGGGCAGCTACAGCAAGGCCATTTGTGTCACAAAGGATTTTGTCATCAAGATGAGGTCTTGGTCTCCTGGATCTTATTGCAGCAAGGGTTTTTCTGGATTTCTCCAGAATTCTCTCAAGATCTCCAGTTTTCATTCCATGCGATGAGGCAAATTCCTCTGGTGTTGTGGTCGAATATAGGATATTCTTCTGAAGGGACCTGCCTGTTGCCTCATCCTGATAGTTTCCATTTCTCTCCACATTATAAAATTCGCAGAAGATATTCCCATCCTCAGGGCCAAGGGCCATAAGAATGTCATTCATGGACCAGGTGTAGTATTTTCCCTCTTCCCCTTCGGAATCGGCGTCAAGTGCAGAGAAGAACCCCCCTTCACTGCTCATCATCTCATTCCTGAGGAAATCAGCAACTTCAAGTACTGTATTTCTGTAAAATTTATTTCCGGTTGCAGAGTACGCCTGGGAATATATCATTATGAGCATCGCCTGATCGTAGAGCATTTTTTCAAAATGGGGCAGGATCCATGAAGGATCAGTTGAATATCTGTGGAAACCGTATCCTATATGATCAAATATTCCGCCCATTCGCATTCCTTTCAGAGTTTTTTCAACCATCTCAAGCAGCTCTATTTCTCCCGTATGATGGTATCGGTCAAGCAAAAACAGCAGATTGTGTGCTGAAGGGAATTTAGGTGCACTGCCGAACCCTCCGTTCTCACTGTCGAAGGAGGATTTCAGGGCATCTATTACAATATCCTGAATATCACTGAGTTTTCTAGAATTTTTTTTCAGAGCTGTAGCCCTTGTGATACCATCCATGACCTCCTGAGACCTGGACAGAATATTTTCAGGGCCCTCACTCCAGAGTTCTCCAACCTGTCTGCACAGATCAATCATCCCGATGTTTCCACGCCTGCTTTCCTTTGGTATGTATGTGAAGGCAAAAACAGGCTTCCTGTCAGGTGTGAGGATCATATTTAGGGGCCATCCCCCAGTTCCAGTCATAACCTGGCTTGCAGTCATGTAAACGGAGTCTACATCAGGTCGCTCTTCCCTGTCCACCTTTATTGAAACGAATACCCTGTTCATTTCTGATGCCACTTCCGGATCTTCAAAGCTCTCCTTCTCCATTACATGGCACCAGTGGCATGTGGAATAACCAATGCTGAGAAATATTGGTTTATTTTCCATCTGTGCCTTCCTGAAAGCCTCTTCCCCCCAGGGATACCAGTCAACAGGATTGTGTACATGCTGTAGCAGATAAGGGCTCTTTTCTCCCTTCAGGTGGTTTTCTTGAAGACTCATCCTTACATGATTCTCCTCTGGTTAAAATTAATTTCATAAAGTGCTTTGTCAGATGAATTGGAATATAAAGCAGAGATTAGAACCCTTTAAATTCCATCTTCTATGAAATAAAATTAATTAATAAGTGCAGGAATCCCCTGTATAAATTCGACATTCAGTCTGTTTCTGTCAATTGCTGTCTTCATACTCACCCTCTATGCTGTTCTGAAGAGGCCATACAGGATAGGTATAGGATATTATGCATTGATGGGGGCGCTGGCATCTTTTCTGCTTGGTCTTGTTACATACCCAGATCTGACAGAGGTAGTAAAGATAGTGTGGAACCCCACCGTCACATTTGTCGCCATAATAATAATGTCTCTGGCCTATGATGAACTGGGGCTCTTCGAATCCTGGGCTGCCCGGATATCACGATCTGCAGGTGGCAGTGGAAAAAAGCTGTTCTTCCTTATAATGATCCTGGGAAGCATTGTTTCTGCTTTATTTGCAAACGATGGGGCTGCCCTTGTGATGACACCAGTTGTATTTTCAATGCTGAAAGCTATGAAAGTTCCAGAAAAGACTTATCTCGCTTTCATTTTTTCCATAGGGTTCATCTCTGATACGGCCAGTATGCCATTCACCATAAGCAATCTTGTGAACATACTGACCACACAGTATTTTTCCATATCATTCATAGGATACCTTAGGGTCATGGTAATCCCGGACATAGTATCCATATTCGCATCATCAATACTGCTCTTTCTCTACTTCAGGAAATCAATTCCAGAAAGAATGTCACTCCCTGAGAATTTCACCATTAACAGATCGGGTTCACCTCTTCTGAAATTTGCCCCCATTGTGCTTTCTGTTCTTGTCATCGCATACGCTATCACTGGTATATACGGGATACCTGTATCCCTTATAGCTCTCCCTTTCTCCTTACTTGTCCTGTACATAGGGCACAGAAGAAAGGAAATTCAGGGTCTCAGGGTACTGAAGGCATCACCGTGGCAGATAGTTCTCTTTTCTGTGGGAATGTATATTGTCGTTTTTGGCCTATCGCAGGCTGGCCTCACAAACATGATTTCAGACCTTCTGGAACTGATAGTAAAAACACCGGGCCCGTCCAACTATGTACTTAGTGGATATCTTTTTGCCTTTCTGGCCTCCACAATGAACAACCTTCCTTCAGTTATGATCGGAAATTTATCCATAAGCGCCCTTGGCAACCACTCATATCTTGTTTACGCTAATGTTCTTGCTAATGACATCGGCCCGAAATTCACTCCCATAGGGTCCCTTGCAACACTTCTATGGATGGACACTCTAAGGAGGAAGGAGGGCATACCTATCTCAGCAGCTTTTTACATGAAGACTGGTTTTATCATGGCTCTTCCTGTTCTTACCCTTTCTCTGCTTTCCCTTATGCTCGTAACATGAAAAATGCATGTTTTAAGCATCACTCCACAATCATGTGGTATGGGAATTCTTCTGATGATAAGGCATGGTGAGAGTGAATCCAATGTTCTGAAGATTATGACCGATGATCTTGAGAAATATCCTCTCACCTCAAATGGCGTGATGCAGGCTAAATCAGTAGCCCAGGAAATTTCGGAATTTAAATTTGATTCACTCTATTCAAGCCCTGTGCTGAGGGCCAGAGAGACAGCTGGCATTATATCAGGATCCCTGTCTGTCGATGTTCAGGTAAACAATGACATAAGAGAGACTTCCATGGGTGGGCTCAATGGATTGACTTCAAGAGAGGCACGTGAAAAGATAGGGCAAGGAGAAAGGTACGAGTCATGGGAGTCTCATCTGGAGAGGGTTTCCAATTTCATGAAAGGCGTCCGGGGAAGAGTGGTGGCTGTCTCCCATGCGATGCCCATAAGGGTAATGGTTTCTGAAGTTCTTGATCTGGACGAGATAGAGAGCAGAGGAATTGAAATTCCGAATGCATCCATTACTGCTCTGGATATTGATAAAATGAAGGTTTTATGTATCGGCTCTTCAACTGTAAGTGAAAGGCTCAGAAAAATGCTGACACAGTAAATGACAATGATCACGAACAATTGCAGAGCGTTGCATTAATTTAATTTGCTAATTGAAATACTGAAATCCCCATGAGGATAACTGACTCCCTGCAGAAGGAAAAGATTGAGATGGATCTTGACCGGAACAGGGTTGTAAGGATGTTCGTTTGCGGTCCCACGGTCCAGGACAGAATACACATAGGACATGCAAGGACATACATTTTCTTTGATGTGCTGGCAAGGTATCTGAGGAGCAGAGGATATGATGTTTTCTATCTTCAGAATATAACTGACGTTGACGACCGCATAATAAATAAATCCATGGAAGAGAAGGTTCCTCCGGAGGATCTGGCAGCAAGGAATCTTCAGGAATATCTGAAAACACTGCGCTCACTGGGGATAAATTCTGTAAACTTCTACGCGAGGGCAACACTTTTCATGGATGAAATCACAGATCAGGTGGGCAGGCTTCTCAGGTCTGGACATGCCTACCGCACCGAAGATGGAGTCTATTTCAGAATTTCATCATTTCCAGAATTCGGCAGACTCTCGGGGCAATCCATTGATTCACTTATCTCAGGAGCAAGGATATCTCCAAATGAGAACAAGGAGGATTACAGGGATTTTGTAATATGGAAACTCAGAAAGGAGGGCGAACCATACTGGGGATCGCCATTTGGAGATGGGAGACCGGGATGGCATATAGAGGACACATCCATAACAGAATCTTTCTTCGGGCCCTCCTATGATATTCATGGGGGAGGAGCTGATCTGCAGTTCCCTCATCATGAGGCCGAGATCGCAATAGAAAGATCAATTTCTGGAAGAAGTTACCTTGCAAGGTTCTGGATCCACACTGGTATGGTGAATATAAAAAACGAAAAGATGTCCAAGTCACTTGGAAACTCAGTTACTGTTGCTGATATATTAAAATCATTCTCAGGAAGCGAAGTCCGGCTGGCCATGCTTAAGTCAGGCTACAGGAGTACCATTGATTTTTCATTTGAAATGCTGGAAGAGGCAAAGATCAATGCCAGAAGGTTGTCCACAATGTATATGAAGTTAAAGAATTCAGTCCCGGGCAAGGGTGTCGATAACTTCAGAACCGGGTGGATTGAAAGAATGCAGGATAGCCTGGAAGATGACATGGACACAAGGGGTGCAATAACAACACTGAACGAGTTCGCCAGCTACATCAATTCCACCATAGATGATCTTTCCATAGAGCAGCGAAACCATGCCATCGCTGTTCTTCAGTGGGCCTCTGATATCCTTGGGATTGTGGATCTCAATGCAGATAAAGGATCATCTGACTCTCTCATAGAGAGTATGGTGGATCTCAGAAATCAGATGCGGAAAAAGAAGGATTTTCACTCCGCAGATCTTATCAGGGAGAAACTGAGGGAAGGCGGCGTATACATAGAAGACAGGGGAGATAGCACCATATGGTGGAAAGAATGAACAGTGAAAAAGGCTGCATCATTGTTGTAGACATGGTAAATGACTTCGTAAGGGGAAAATTTGGAGGAAAGGATAAGGAGGAACTTGCAGTGAGGATGCGTTCTTTTCTGAGCAGTCTGATGGGTAAATATCCAATTATTTTTACACTGGACACTCATATCATGAATGACCCAGAATTCAAGGTCTGGGGTGAGCACTGCCTGGAGAACAGCTGGGGTTCAGAACTCTGCGACGAGCTCTCCGGAATCAGGGGTCATTATTTGAGGAAAAGGCATTATGATGCTTTTCATGATACTGACCTGGATGGGTACCTCAGAGCAATGCAGTTTGATCACCTCATAGTTATGGGAGTAAGTACCGACATCTGCGTTCTTCATACTGTATCTGGTGCCTTTCACAGATACTACCGGACAACAGTTATTGAGGATATGTGTGCAGCAATTGATC
This sequence comes from Thermoplasmata archaeon, assembly GCA_021802365.1. The sequence goes on from JAKAAJ010000036.1 coordinate 6,012, forward strand.
AGGAGAGACACAGAGAGGCAATTTCATTTATGCACAGGAATTACGGAACTGAAATTTCAATGTCAAAAACAATGAAAGAGGAAGTGGAATCTTGAGCAGAAACTTCAATGCTGCAACAGAGGAAGAGATTCTTCAGGGAAAGGCATCAGACGTGTACTTTTCAAGGAGCCTGAAGGGTATGAGCAGGTCCCACAGGGATCCGGAAGTTGTGGCTGAATTCACAGTTTCTGGTCCGCTAGATCCATGGATAATGCTTTCCGGACTGGATGAGGTTGTAAATATTCTGAAAGGAAAGGAGGTCAGACTCTTTTCAATTCCGGAAGGAACAATTTTTCCTCCCAGGGATGACTCAGGCATACCAGTGCCGATCATGAGGATGGAGGGAAAGTACTCATCCTTTGGCATCCTGGAAACTGCCATTCTTGGATTTATTTGCCAGTCCTCAGGGATATCCACGTACTCTGCCAGAGTCCGAAGAGAACTGGGAAGTGTTCCATTCTACTCATTCGGGATCAGGAGGATGCACCCGGCAATCAGCCCCATGATTGACAGAGCTTCCTACATAGGTGGGGCAGATGGAGTCTCAGGAATTATTGGAGGGGAGATTACAGGCACAACCCCTGTTGGAACAATGCCACATGCACTTTCAATAATCTACGGTGATGAAGAGGCCTGGAAAATGGTCTCTCCAGTGGATGGCGGAAGGACAGTGCTCATCGACACATTCATGGACGAGAAGTTTGCTGCAATAAGGGCTGCAGAGCTTCTGAAGGATCTGAAAATGGTAAGGATCGATACCCCCGCATCAAGAAGAGGAAAACTTGACTCAATTATAAGGGAGGTGAAGTGGGAACTTGCTCTTCGGGGTCACGGAGATGTCAGGATAATGGTCTCCGGTGGCCTGAAACTTGAAAATCTTTCTGCACTTGTGAAAGCCGGGGCAGATGCATTTGGCATCGGCACATCCATTGCATCTGCCAGGCCATACGATTTTTCAATGGATATTGTGGAGGTCGAGGGCAATCCTGTTACCAAGAGAGGCAAATTCTCCGGCAGAAAGTTGCCCATGAGATGTGACAGATGCAACAGGTGGAAAGTTGTAAGGGAATTTTCAGGGGACTTAAGATGTGAATGTGGAGAGTCAATGAAAAACGTATTTACAAAGTACATTGAAAGTGGAGAGTTAGTTTCACCCTATCCAAATGTTGCAGAGATCAGGTCTCTGGCTCAGAGTGAGCTTTCCAGGCACCCTATGAGCGACCAGGAAAAATGGCAGCAATGATGGAACAGTACCCATAAACGGATAAATAACAGTGAGGCATTACAAATTATGGAATACGACCCGGTCTGTAACATGAAAGTTTCAAAGGACAGCAAATTTCACTCAGATTTTCAGGGCAGAACATTCTATTTCTGCTGTGAAGGGTGCAAATCTGAATTTGACAGCAACCCAATAAAATATTCACGAAAATAATGGCTGACACTCAATTTCTGTCATTTTTGGGTCCGCCAATTGAAAATGAATATATGGGATGTAGCACTGATATATTATGCAACTATTGATAGATGGACAATGGAGAGATTCGTCCGACGGTGCTACTCTGGAAAAGATCAGTCCTGTAACGGGAAAGAAGTATGGGGATTTTCCTGCAGCTTCAAAGGAGGACCTTAAAGCCGCCATCGATGCAGCCTATGACGCATTCCCGAAGTGGAGTTCCCTGACAAGCAAGGAACGTTCAAAATATCTATACAGGGCTTATTCCCTTATCGAGAAGGACAGAAAGGAGCTTGAGGATCTTCTTTACAAGGAGAATGGAAAGGTAAAGATAGAGGCCAGACAGGAGACGGACGGAGTTCTTGATCAGATTCAGTACTATGCAGAATTTGCAAGAAAGATTACCGGGGACATTGTGGAGGGTGACACACCTGAAAATAAAATATTCCAGTACAAGGTTCCTGCAGGTGTTGTGGCAGCACTTACTCCATGGAATTTCCCTGCCGCTATGGTGGTGAGAAAACTTTCACCTGCTCTTCTTACGGGAAATACTGTGGTCATGAAGCCAAGCAGTGACACACCATTCACGGCTTACTGGCTTGTAAAGAAATTTGTAGAGGCAGGAATCCCAAGGGGTGTTCTGAATTTAATCACAGGAAAGGGCTCTGTAATAGGTGATGACCTTGTTTCGCACAGGAAAGTTGCTGTGGTGACAATGACCGGGTCTACAGAGACCGGCCAGAGAATCATGCAGAAATCATCTGCAAACATGGCTAAACTGATTCTGGAACTTGGAGGCAAGGCACCTTTCATGGTGTGGAAGGATGCAGATTTAGAGGCGGCCGCAAGAACGTTCATATGGGCAAAGTACTGGAATACAGGGCAATCCTGTATCGCTGCCGAGCGTCTTTATGTGCACCAGGACGTGTATGACCGTTTCATGAATATGGTTGTCAATGCTACAAAGAAACTGAAGGTTGGCGATCCCATGACCGCGGACATGGGTCCACTGATAAATAAGGGGGCGTTGCAGACAGCTGAGAAGTTTGTCAAGGATGCCACAGGTAGTGGAGCTAAGACCCTTACGGGTGGAGGGAAACCTGAACTCAAGGGGGACCTCAGTGGTGGTTATTTCTTCCAGCCAACCATAATGGAAAACGTTTCTCAGGATTCCGAGCTTTTCCAGAGCGAGGTCTTCGGCCCTGTCATTGGAGCAATGAAGGTATCATCAGAAGATCAGATGTTTGAGCTTTCCAATGATTCAAGGTACGGTCTTGCCTCTTATCTGTTCACAAATGACAACACTCTCGTTATGAAAGCTTCAGAAGCCATAAGATTCGGAGAGCTGTATGTCAACATGCCCGGACCTGAATCTTCCCAGGGGTACCACACCGGATTCAGGCTTACAGGCCAGGCAGGAGAAGGGAGCAAATACGGAATAGAGGAGTATCTCAAGCTGAAAAACGTATATGTGAGATATTCCAGAGACAGGCTGAAAGTGGAAAGTGTCAGGGAAGATATTTTCTCCTGATACATTCCTTAAAAAATTTTTAATTTTTATTGTTTACTGAAAAACAGAAGGACTACAAGGCAAAGTACAACCAGGCATATTGCCACAACGCCGGTCAGTGCCCAGCCCAGCTGCAGTGTGTCAAATCTCAGAAGCATGCTTCTTGTTGTATTGTAAGTTGCATTGACCGTATTCAGTGACTGGAACTCTGTTGAATAGGTGCTTATGTCGCCAGAATAGCCAAATGCCCTGAAAAGTGAAAATCCTGTGAGCCCGAGGAATACCGCAGTTAATGCACCCCACAATGGTCTTATCTTTATAATTGATCTACCTTTGGACTCATCTGACATATTTCAAAATTGTTTTCAGATATTTATACTGTCCATAACATTTTTCACTTAATTTTTCTTCAGATGAAGTATTTCTCTCCATAACTGAATATTAGATATTGAATGAATCAAGCAATGTTCCAGTTGATTCAGCCCTTTGAAATGAACGGGCAGGAATATATCATATTTGTTGTTCTGAGTAAGAAACTTCAGTTCCCTAAGGGTTTCAGTGATGGTCAAATACAGATTCAATGACATAAGCGGTGCATATATTATGGTCCTTAGTGATCAAATTACGGATGCCTAATGACTTTTCTCTCCTGGATTTCGACTCACTCTGGAAGGGGCGTGATAAAGTATCGGAAATCGAGAAGTCAGTTATACTTGACCTGATTGCTGGAAGGAAATTTAAAAGGGTGCTTGAAGTTGGTGTTGGTGCAGGCAGAATTCAGGAAGGACTAAGAAGTGTATCAGAGAATAGATTCGCTGTGGATCTGGAGACTCGGTTTCTTGAAAGGGTCCATCTTTCTGATCCCGGTATAGTTACGGTACACGCAGACCTTCATTCCATGCCATTCACAAAAGGTTATTTTGATCTCATACTGATGATCAGGGTATTGAATTTTCTCAAGGATGCCCAGAATTCTATAAGAATTCTGACAGAGTATCTGAAGAATGGTGGTCTGCTTATTGTCAGCTTTTATCATTATCCATCAATTGCGTATCTGCTTGACAGGTTCTATTCATCCACAGCGTTAGGAAACGGAGATCGCTTTCCCGGAGCTGGAATGTCAAGAGTCTACAGGTCAGGTTTTGAAGAATTCTTTTACAGAAAGATGGTGATAAAGAAAGCAGGGGAATCCTGTTCTCTCCTCATGACCGGAACTGTAAGTACAGGATTGGGAGACTATAAGCCATTCAAATATCTGCCTATCTCAACCATAAGGATGCTGGAGAAATTCACCTTACATTTCAGTATACTTCCCCACATTTTTGCAAGATTTCAGAAAAATTCCTCAGAGCCTGTGATAGAATCTCAATCACCATTTTCCTGTGAAGTTTGCGGGACGCCATTTAATTCTGTTCCTGCTGAAAGTTGCGCTGTTAAATGCATACAATGTGGCTCTGTTCTGTTAAATGAAAAAGGAATAGTTACCTTTCATGGAAATCCCTGAAAGGATTACCGTAAAGAAAGATAACTTCAAACTTTTTTGTATACGGCCAGAAAATGGTCACCCAGACGATTCAATGGCCAGATGCCGGCGAGCTTCCTGTCTATTCTGTTGATGGAGTCAAATTTTTCTCCTGTAATGCTTATGAATCTCCTGAAATTAGAGGGAGGTATCAGAACGGGAACTCCGGTAAGGGAGACCATCCTCAGATATTTCCTGAACAGTGAGTTAAATTCTCCTGGAGTGAAAGAATAAACGTCAACACAGAATCTTGAATGCCCTTCTGGTATTGGGTTTTTGAATCTCCAGGAAAGACTACCAATGCGAAGAAGGCAAAACTGGATCACAAGCTCTGAAATACAAAACTTGTTGTAAACTCCAGCGATAAAATGGCCGCCCTTTTTAAGAAGTTTCTCCAAAACTGGCGGGATGAGTTCTATGTCAGGTTCACAGTTAAGAGCACCGAACGTAGAATATACCAGATCAAAGCTTTCGGGACCAAAGCGATCCAGGACCTCAGAGATTTGGGATGCCCTGAGTTTCATAGTGGTGAGGTTATCATTCAGTAAAAATTCGTTTGCTTTCTCTCTGACAATAGAAAGCATTCCTTCGGAGACATCTATTGCAGTGACCC
>JAKAAJ010000037.1 GCA_021802365.1 Thermoplasmata archaeon
TCGCGGGAGTATATCCTCAGGCTTTGGACCCTCATACTCAAAACTGCACTGGTATCCAAGGTCCGAGCACCGGTAATGAACTTTTGCCATGTACACTGATTTGATTTGGGTTAAAAAAGATGTTGTGTTACTTCAATTACAAGATGAATTTGAAGTTCTTTTGAAATAAGTAAAAAGAATAACAATGACTATAGAATTGAATCTTATAGGTTTCACGGAAATAGGAATGCCGATAACCTGCTGCCATACTTTATCACCAATGATCAATTTGCACTGATGCTTACATGGGTACAACATATCCAAATTAGGTTCATGCGCGGAATTTATTCAAAATTTGAAAATAAATCTCTGCAGATATAAAAAAAATTAGGCACAAAAAATGATAAAAATGGTGATTAAAAATATTTGGCGGCAGCGGTCATCAGATTGTTCTCAAGCAGACTTGCTGTGATGATTACTGGAAATATTGAGAGAACAGATCTGCTAACTAGGGACTTGTCGCCTAGCACGGTGCCGTTCGGGAGGATTACATAGAAATGCGCCTGTTGACCTGCAAGATTAAGGTAGTGCTCTGCCAGTGAAACATTGTATGACTCCGGAGATAGACCAGCCGTGAAGTTGGAATACTCGGAGCCGAATGCAGGTGATACTGGTCCAATATAGTTAGTAGCCAGGTAAGTTCCGTTGTAGTAATATGGCTTTTCTATTGCAGTCTGGTTGATTGCATACCACATTGCCTCCCTGAAGTACAGGTTATTTGTAGGAAACATGTGGTTGTTCATTGATATGTATTCGACATTGTGGTTTATTCCACCAAGGTGCAGCACCGATTTCAGGGGCAGATTCTTATAAGGAGATACTCCAACTATAGAGCTTATATATGAAGAGCTCACATATGATATCTGGTAATCGTTGTCTAGGAACCCTGAAACACGCCCAGAGTGGGAAACATCATCAATGGCTTCAATAGTCTGGATATGGGCTGGCTGTGCAATTGACGGGAAATTACCTATTGGCCTGTCACTTGAAGAGTTCCAGTAGGAATTGCCCCAGTAGTTTGATACCTTGCTCAATGTTATTGATGCAAGGCCGGAACCTGCGCTGGAGATGCTGTAGGGGCCAGTTCCAGGCATAGGATTTGAGTCTGTATAGTTATTCGGCTGTGTTGCAGTAACACCATCATGTGCATCAATGAATAGCGGATCGACGGTATTGCCCCACCAGAGAGACAGATCAGATATGAACCCACTGTATGGGTGATCAAGGTTTATGGTCAGGTTGAGTGCCCCGTTTTTGTTAGAGGTCATATTGTATCCCGGAACAGCTATGGCCTGATCTGCATAAGATATGAGTGCCGCCTGGGTTGAATTGCTCCATGGGGAATAGTGTGAAAGCATGTTTGCCAGATAATCAGCAGCATATACGGTGTTCGAAACATTCGTTTTTGTTATGTTCCCGGGATAGGGGAAATGTATTCCTGATGATTTATTCTGGGACACATATTCCATTGCGTTGAGCCACCCTACTGGAATCGAATAAGGAGACGTAGCAGCATAGGCAGATGTGCTGAATAGCATTCCACCGTAATTGTCCACAGATGCTCCCTGTGCCATTACTATTGTCCTGTATAATGAGAACCATATGGTTGTGGCATTAACAGGTGTGCCTGTGCTGAAGTGAATTCCATTTCTAAGTGTTATGCTATAATTCTGGTTCTGGACACCGTTTGATGGTGTAGTGGGCATACCTGCCGCAAGCACTGGAACCTCTGTAAGGTTAGGTGTAAGCCCATAAATTTGCTGAAACACAGCCTGGAATATTGGTGCATCGGAACCGGTGAATCCATGGGACGGATCAAGATAATCCATAGGTGTCACATAGGTACCGGCCGAAACATCGGTGAGAGTGGAAGTGTTTGATGGAAGCGTTATTCCATTTATTCCACTTCCAGCGTAACTGCTGTTGTATGAAAGCATGTTGTAATAGTAAGCGGTATACTGGTTATATTGAAAACCATTGACGTAAGGCTGGACAAAGAAATATAGTGATGCAGAGGGTAGCCATAGATAATCGTACTGGCTGTAGAGCAGGTGAGTTAGATAAGTTGCCTCCTGGATCTTGTATGATGTGTTTGAATTGAAAGCGGTACTTAGGGCGATCGAGCTGTTAAGTGTTGCATTTGTAGTCCATGCTTCATTGGCACCAAAGGACCCTCCATTGGAATAGCCCGTGAATGGGTACAGCATTTGAGCGATTGCACCCTGCCAGTCTGGCCCCCAGTAGTTATTCACAAACTGTGGAGTTGCAGAAGGAGAGGACCAGGTTCCAGCTTCCGCTGCTGTAACTTGACTCAGTGAGACCGGAAGGCCAAGTGCCTTCAGATCAGAAACGATCACACCAAGCTGATAGGTGTCCAGTGCATTTAAAGGCTCGATTGCAGTGATCTTCATTGCTGGAAGGTCTGTTCCTTTTGGATGCGAGTAATTGTAAGCAAAGAACACGCCACTCCCCGCGATGATTAAAACCACCACGACAATTGCAGCTAATAATTTCTTTTGCATAAAATGATATTAACCAGGAAGTACATTAATGTTGTTATCCTAAGATAAAATTAATTATATGGTTTTATCATGAAGTCTATTAGTTAAAATAAATTAGTTTTATTAACTTTACATTTTCTGGAAATATACACTGATAGATTCTTCCATTCGTGAAATTTATAACATACTACTTCTGATTTAATAACCAATTATTTGCATTTGAGAGTTAATTAGGCTTATTCGACTCAATGCGAAAAATGAACCAATCTTTCATTAGATTGCCAAAAATACATGAATGGGGAAGGAATTAGTTTATCAAAGGATTTAACCTTTGATGCAATACTCATGTATGATAGTAGAGGACCACAGAAATATTTCATGTGGAGGGGACCCATTTAATTACCTTAAAAGTGTAATGAAAGGGCTTTCCATTCAACTGGATGAAGGGCAGGATGCCACAGTACTGCTTCTACGTGAAAAATTCCCATATCAGAGATCAACTTATGAAGGCCTGGCAAGAACAACAAAGCTTTCGATCCTGGATGTTAAGGAAGAGAAGGGAGAGGTCTCAGTCCTTATCAGGAAACCTAGAGAGGTAAAATAATCTGCCAAAAGATTTATAAACAAACACTGATAGGACAATTTCACCGAACTATAAAAAGGCTGATTTTCATGGAAAATTATGATTCGTCTCAGATTCAGATTTTGGAAGGGCTTAAGGCGGTGCGTAAAGTACCGGGAATGTACATAGGTTCAACAGACATTAGGGGTCTCCACCACCTTGTGTATGAAGTTGTTGACAACAGTGTTGATGAAGCAATTGCAGGTTTTGCAAAGAACATATGTGTGATTATACACAGGGATGGATCTCTGTCAGTGGAGGATGACGGCCGCGGAATACCCGTTGATAACCATCCTAAATACAACAGGCCAGGGCTTGAAATTGTCCTCACTGAATTACACAGTGGCGCTAAGTTTGACAAGAAAGTGTACAAAATCACAGGTGGTCTCCATGGTGTTGGCGTACATGTGGTGAATGCACTTTCATCAAGGCTTGTTGCCCTCATAAAGAAAGATGGGCAGCTCTACTATGAAGAATTTTCCAGAGGCGTCCCCTCAGGAATGCTTGAGTCAATCAGCCTTGAGGAATTCATCAGCAACCGGCCGGAGGAGCTTAAAGAGGTTTCAATAAATCTGGAAAAAAAGCATGGAACCATAATCTGGTTTTACCCTGATCCGGAGATATTTGAGACAGTTGACTTCAACTATGATACCCTTCTGGACAGGGTTAGAGATCTTGCTTTCCTTAATCCACAGATAACAATTAGCATAGAGGATCAGAGAAAAGGCAAAAAGGAGGTGCTTCACTTTGAAGGGGGACTTTCCTCATTTGTCAGTTATCTTGGTGAGGGCTATTCCCCAGTTCACAAAGAACCCATATACCACAAGGAAGAGGGAGATGGCTTTGTAGTGGAGTTTGCCCTTCAGTACAACACATCAGTATCTGAGGTTATGCAGAGTTTTGTGAACAACATAAACACGATTGAGGGAGGTACCCATGTAACGGGATTCAGGGCAGGACTTTCCAGGGTTATACAGGATTTTGCAAAATCCCACAACATGGTAAAGGGTGTTGAGGCTATAACTGGTGATGATGTGCGAGAAGGCCTGGTCGCAATTCTTCATCTTCGCATTTATGAACCACAGTTTGAGGGACAGACTAAGTCGAAACTTGGAAACAGTGAAGCAAGGGGCATTGTCCAGTCAGTTACTGAGAAGTACCTTAAGGAATTCTTTGAATCTTTTCCTAACATAGGGGAACTCATTGTCAAAAGAGCAATTGCAGCTGCCTCTGCCAGAGAGGCATCACGAAAGGCCAGAGATCTTGTCAGAAGGAAATCTGCTCTTGAAGGAGGAGGACTTCCTGGCAAACTTGCGGACTGTTCGTCCAGTGATCCCGACCGGACAGAACTGTACATTGTGGAGGGTGACTCTGCAGGCGGTTCCGCAAAACAGGCCAGAAACAGGGACTTCCAGGCTATCCTTCCACTGAGGGGAAAGATACTGAATGTTGAGAAAGCAAACGACGTGAAGACCCTTGGAAACCAGGTTATCAGAGACCTTATAACTGCACTTGGTACCGGTATAAAAGACGACATTGATCTGAAGAAGCTCCGTTACGGCAAGATAATTATAATGACCGATGCAGATGTTGATGGAGCCCATATCAGGACCCTCCTCCTGACATTCTTCTACCGTTATGCAAGGGAACTGATTAACAATGGAAAGATATTTTTTGCTCAGCCTCCACTTTACAGGATTCAGAAGGGAGAGAAGATCATGTACGTATACTCCGAAAAGGAACTGGAGGATGGGCAGAGGAAAATGGGGCAGAATGCTGTAGTTCAGAGATTTAAGGGGCTTGGAGAGATGAATCCTGAACAGCTCTGGGAGACTACCATGAAGCCAGAAACCAGGAAGCTTGTGGAAGTCTCCATAGAGGATGCAAGCGAAGCAGACCATCTCTTTTCAATACTTATGGGTGACAAGGTGGAACCCAGAAGAAGATTCATTGAGGAAAATGCGCAGTATGTTACCAACATTGATCTGTGAGGATGAGTAAATGGAAAAGAAACCCATAGAGAGTGAAATCAGAACATCTTATCTGGAATACGCAATGAGCGTCATTGTAAGCAGGGCGATTCCTGATGTCAAGGATGGTTTAAAACCTGTCCAGAGAAGAATAATATATTCAATGAGCGAGCTGGGAGTCAATCATGACAAACCTTACAAGAAATCCGCTAGGATCGTGGGAGAGACCATGGGTAAGTACCATCCTCACGGAGATAGTGCAATTTATGAATCACTGGCAAGGATGGCCCAGGATTTCTCAATGAGATATCTTCTGGTAGATGGGCAGGGAAATTTTGGCTCCATTGATGGAGATTCACCTGCCGCAATGAGGTATACAGAAGCAAGGCTTGCGGCCATCAGTGAAGAGATGACCAGAGACATTGAAAAGAATACTGTCCCGTTCATGCTTAATTTTGATGGGAGCCTTCAGGAACCCGAATATTTTCCAACCAAGGTTCCGAATCTTCTGATCAACGGAAGCACGGGTATTGCAGTGGGAATGGCTACAAACATCCTTCCTCATAATCTTAAGGAAATCTGCAGCGCAATAAGTTATGCGGTGGATCATCAGGATTGCACTGTGGAAGACCTTATGAAATACGTTAAAGGACCTGATTTCCCTGGCGGAGGAATTGCGTTCTATAGTGAGGAGCTCGCAAACGCATACAGAACAGGCAGAGGAAAGGTAATCTGTCAGGGAGAAGTGGATATGAGTTCGGACAGGAGAATAATCATATCAAGCCTCCCTTATGGTGTTAACAAAAGTCTCTTCATCCAGAATGTTGCAGAACAGGTCAAGAATGAAGTGATCAGAGGAATTACGGATATCAGGGACGAAAGTGACAGAAATGGAATGAGAGTAGTAGTCAAGGTCAGGGACGAGGACATGAAGAGCATGATCCTTAACCAGCTTTACGAGCATTCTGAACTTGAAACCAGCATTTCAATAAATAATCTGGTACTTGTGAATAACCAGCCCAGAACTCTGAATCTAAAGGGCATGGTGGATCAGTTCATTCAACACAGGCTTAACGTAATTGTAAAAAGTTCAACGTTCGATCTCGAAAAGAGCAGAGAAAGGGAGAAGATCCTGAGGGGACTTATCATAGCTCTTGAAAGCCTCGACAGAACCATAGAGATAATAAGAAAATCCGGAGAAGTTAAGGAAGCAAGGGAAAAACTCATCGCAGAATTTGAACTGGATGAGGATCAGGCCAATGCGATACTTGAGATGAGATTGCAGCGCCTAACCGGGATGGAGGTCTCGAAGATCAGGAGTGACCTTGATGAGATCCATGCCAAAATTGCAGAACTTGAAAAAATACTCGCGGATGAGAAAGAGAGAAGAAAGATCATAAAGAGTGATCTGTCATATCTTTCAAAAAAATTTGGTGATGCAAGAAGAACCAGGATCATTATAAGGGAAATATCCGGTCGCTCGATTGAAGATCTAGTACCCAGAGAGGAATCAGCGATCATATTGAGCGAGGGTGGGCTTCTAAAGAGAGTAGCTCTGGAGGAATACAAAGCACAGAGGCGCGGAGGAAAGGGGATAATCACATCCACTAGAAGGGAGGATTCTGTGAGGAGCATACTGATCTGCAGTACTCATGACGACATCTACATGTTCACCAATACAGGTCGTGTAATGAAAATAAAGGCCTATGAGATAGAGAAAAAGAGCCGAAAATCCGTAGGCGTTTCTGCTGCCGTATATGCTCCACTCTCCGAGGGAGAGATTGTAAGGCAGATCATGAAGGCACCTGAACCTGAAAAGAAGAATCTTGTTCTCATTACAAGGCTTGGATTCATTAAGAAAACTCCGGTTGACTCTTTCCTTAACATGAGGAGCAACGGACTGAAAATCATATCTCTGGTAGAGGATGATGAAGTTGTTGCCGTTGAAGCTATGGAGAAGGACGGGCTCATCCTTGTAGTTGCCAGCAGCGGAAAGGCTTCAACTTTTGAATCTTCGGAGGTCAGGGTGACCGGCAGATCTTCAAGGGGCGTCCGGGTAATGAAACTTAAGAGCGGGGACTTCATAATTAACGGCTTTACAATAGAACCGGATCAGTGTGTCCTTACAGTCTCGGAATATGGAATTGGCAAACGAACCTCCATTGACCAGTTCAGCGTCCATCATAAGGGAACATCAGGAGTTCTGGCTTTCAAGGAATCTGAGAGAACTGGAAAACTTGTCAAATCACTTCCTGTCAAAGATACAGACGAGATTATCATAGCTACATCCAATGAAAAAACCATAAGGATCAAGGTCAGCGAAATAAAGATACAGTCTCGTGTTACATCTGGAGTAACACTGATTGATGCTGACCCTGAAAATAAGGTCATAGAGGTAACCAAGTTCGATCCTAAGGTTGATGAGAGTGAGGGTCCGGTTGATGAGGAATGAGAGTATCCCTGCTCGGTATTGGTAATGTTGGAAAAGGTCTGCTAAAAATACTGTCTGATCAAGGCACTGCCCGGAAGTTTAAAGGGATTTCAGGAAGCAACCTTGAAATAGTTTCAGTGACAGATTCCACCGGAACTTACCTTTCTGAAGGACTGACTCCCGAAAGAATACTTGAACTCAAAATCCGGGAAGGCTTTGCTGATTCCCTTGAGAAAATGGGAAAAGATGGAATCTTTTCCATGGAGCCTGATGTAATAGTTGATATTTCCCCTGCATCAAAAGACGGGAGAAGGGAGATGGACATATATAGAAAGGCATTTTCCAGGAATATATCAGTTGTTACCGCAAACAAATCCCCACTTGCACTTCACTGGAAAGAACTTATGGAAGCCAAAAACAGTTCAGATTCCATGTTTCTCCATGAAGCGACAGTTGCTGGAGGGCTTCCTCTTTTCAGTCTCATCTCGGGCTCAATACTTCCAAGTGAAGTTCTTGAGTTCCGAGGAGTAGTCAGCCTTACAGTGAATCTGGTCCTCTCGAAGATGAGATCCGGCTTAAGTTTCGAATCTGCTGTGAAGATCTGCCAGGATGAGGGTGTTGCAGAGGCAGATTACAAAGACGATACAGATGGAGTGGATGCTGCAAGAAAGACAGTTATACTGGCAAACTCAATTTTCGGTTCTTCCATGACGCTTAAGGAATTAAGATTCGGAGGGGTTAAAGAGGCACAGACTATAGAAGGATGGAGGGATGGAAGAGTTAAGATAGTATCCACCATCAGAAGAGAAAACGGAAACCTGTATGTTACCTCTGGTCCGGAACTGCTATCTCCAGACGATCCACTTCTTTCACTTGGTGAGATGTCCATGGGCTATACAATTAAAACTAATTACAGCGGAACCTTAACAGTGCAATCAGAAAAAGATGGCCCAATTGAGACAGCTTCAGGAGTGTGCAACGATCTGTTTCTTGTTGGCAAAGAAATTATACATAAGAAATGAAGCAATCACCTTATAATGTCATCTATCAAAAGAATAACGGTTCCAATCCCAATACGAGCACTTGGAACAGCAAATGTATATCTGATAGACACAGGCACTTCTAGAATTGTTGTCGACACCGGAATGACAGCAGATGCAATCCCTCCAATTCTTGATGGCATTGGTAAGGAAAGGATAGATTACATATTCCTGACGCACCTGCATGTGGATCATATTGGAAATGCATCTTTACTAAGGGAGAGGTATGGTGCGAGGGTTATCATAGGAAGAGGTGACGCTGAACGCATAAGACAGATACAGGCTAAACCTGATTCATTTGGAAAGCTTCTCGCAGAGGTATTCAGAGAATCAGGTGTTCCAGTTGAACTTATAAGGGAAATTACTGAGAGCCATTCCCTTATGCAAAACCTTGCCACCTATAATAATTTCAAAGATGATATAGAAGTAGACAGGGAGCTGAAACTTGAGGACGGCGTCAAGCTGGTTGAAAACCCGGGACATTCTCCAGGCTCATGTTCACTGATTCTTACAGAGGATGATGCCATCATGACAGGGGATCATGTTCTTCCGGGAATAACACCAAATATTAGCTTCTATGATAGGGATACCGACAGCCTTGGTGACTATCTGAGAAGCCTCCCTTTAACTGGCATGCTTGACATTACCAATGTTTATCCAGGGCACCGGGATCCTTTCAAGGGACTCAAGACCAGATGTAATGAGATATTCCAGCACCATATTTCACGGCTCAGGGAAGTATACAACATTGTTTTAAACCCATCCACTGCATATGAGGTTGCTTCAAAGATGAAATGGAGCAGAGGACGATCTCTCATGTCTATGAATACAACTGAGCAAAATTTCGCCATAGGTGAAGCAATCACACACCTGGTTCACCTTGAAAAACTAGGAGCAATAGAAAGAAGGGAGATGGGAAAAATATTCAGATATCAGACCTCAGGGGATTTCCCGTTTCAGGCTGATGCCAGTATATTGTAATCTTCCTTATTGAGATTTATATTCTTAGCACCAAGAAGCTCGTCGAGATGACTTTTATCAGAGGTTTTTGGTATTGGTATGCTCCTCTCCATTACGTATCTCAACGACATCTGCATGGGTTTGCAGGAATATTTATTTGCCATTCTGTTGAGAGCATCTGATCCATCAATCTTCCCTCTGTTAATAGGCGAATAAGCTATAACCGATATCCCATTCTCTTCGCAAAAAGGGATTACACTGTGTTCTCCACTCCTGCTAAAGTAGTTGTATTCTATCTGATTTGCGGCAATCACTGAATCCCTGCATGCTGCCATTGCATCCTTCATCTGCTGAACATCAAAATTGCTTACACCAATCATCCGGGTTTTGCCCTCCTTCACCAGATCTTCCATTGCTCCAATGGTCTCTCCTATTGGTACGGATGGGTTGGGCCAGTGGATCAACAGGAGATCAACATAGTCAGACCCTAGCCTCTTGAGGCTCTCCTCCATGCTCTTTTTCACCTGATCCTTCTGAAGGTGTGTATGCCATATCTTTGTGGTTATGAAAATTTTCTTCCTATCCATTCCATTAATAGCCTTACCAACCAGCTCTTCAGAATGCCCTGCTGCATACATCTCAGCAGTATCTATGAGGGTTATACCTTTTGAAAGTGCATACCTTAATGTTTCCACTGACTCATGATCGTTTCTGTAATCAGCCTTTGAAGTACCTCCCATTCCCCAGGTTCCTATACCTATGTCTGAAACGCTTATTCTGCCTATCCTTTTGCTCATATGGAGAAAAGTGTTATCTCCGTTAAAAGGGTTACACATCTTTATCATTAAGATGCATTTTGCCTTACATATATGAAAAGGTCCAGCTGATTCCCAGCGGGAAAAGTTTATCATAAACATATCAATAAACTATTCCCTGTTTTCATTAGGGGCTGTAGCTCAGCTAGGTAGAGCGCCTGGCTCATAACCAGGTGGTCATCGGTTCAAACCCGGTCAGCCCCATTCTAAATTAGGTCTAAACATTAGATGATGTTACTTAATTATGAGGATTCCCAAAAACCCTCACATAAACCCTTTTTCATGACCAATATGCATGAATCTGCTCCAGTCAAGTTTCCCAGAATGGTACAGGGAGATTGAATCCCTCGGTGAACCCTTAACCGGCATATCTGACCGAATTGACGTTGAAAGGATCAGACCCACTCTTGCTTATCTTTTCAACAATGACACAGAGAAAGGAGGAATGCCCAATTATGATCCAGTTCTCATTGTAAAATTACTGATTCTTCAACATAGGTACAACCTTTCCGAACTGCAGATAGTAAGGGAGATCAGGGACCGGATATCATTCATGAAGTTTCTTGGATTTCCGGATAAATTGTCGGATCGGAATACAATCTGGCATTTCCGGAAGGATTATCAAAGATGGGAAAGGATCGTCTGGTATTCAATGAAATAAAAGAGCA